>JALFIB010000121.1 GCA_022776305.1 Lachnospiraceae bacterium | reverse complement strand
TTCATCATACTCATATCGAGAAATAATACCGTCTTTTCCACGACGTTTGAACTTTCCACACCACTTTTCAGCCTGCTCATGAAGTGGCGTGACATAGAAGCCACGTCCGAAGTCAACATTAGGACGGGAATGAACCAAATCCGGCTTGGCAATCTCTAAAAAGGAACCATGATAGAGAATCATACTTTCACACCTCTTTCTTTCATCACGTCAAGAATGTCGTCTACGATATATTCCCGGCTCTGAGTATGCAGCACTTCATATTCCGGCACGATATATCCGTTCAGAATGTCACTCTTTTCAGTAAATGCTTGATAGACATACTCTGCATCTACGCCCAGCTTTGCCGCCACATTTTCAATGCAAAACACGGCAAACTCCAGCTCACTGGAATTTTTTATTTTTTCATCCTGCATCACAAATTTGACCTTCCTCTACTTAATATTTGTTGCAATTTTAGAAAGAACTACGTTAATTGATTTTTTCTTTTCTTCCTTGCCTAAAACTGTATTTGATAATCTTGAATCAAAAATATTATGTTTCACAACATTACCACCTCTATATCCCCTTCTTATTTGCATTGCGTCTTTATCTCTTCTATAAAATCTTTCAATTCACGCATTTTTGTCACAATTTCAAAGTTTTCAGTATTTAATTTCCAAATATCAATTGAGCTAATTGTTGTTGCCAACTCTTTCTCCACTTTAATCAATGTATTATAAATTTGTATTTTTAATGTATCCTTTACTTCATCATCATTGCTTTTCTTTTTATTTGCGGTCACCTTCATATCCTTTGCAAATAAACCGCGCCCAACTCTTACAATCTCTTTCGTATCAACTAACTGAGACACAGCTCCAGATATTTGGCCACGTGTAACATCTTTCCCACTATTTGCTACTATATACTCTTTAAAATCTGGTGCAGTGTACATTCCTCCCTGCCTAACACATTCTTTTATTAACATTTTAATCTCAGCTGTTGATATTCGCATTCCCCTCTGTCTCCTTTGTTCTATTTTATCAATTTATTTATTAATTTTATCTATTTTTATTTAATTTGTTACATTTTTAATCTTCGTATTGAAATTATAATACATGTCACTACCCTTTTCAATACTTTTAATTTATTGTATAATTTCATTTTTTGTTAAAGCATTGTTCCGTCAACAACATTTTGTAATTTTTCGTTTCTTTTTAACCTCATCTCTTAGGCAGGCTTTCGCTCACGCATAATGCCCCATACCCTACCTGATTATTTGGCCACTGTGAAAATCCCGGCAGTTTTCTTGCGCCCTTTCTCAAATACGCCCGCACCTTCTCCCCGTAAAGATAGGGATCATTCCCCTGTATGATTCCCCACTGCATCAAAAGGGCCGCTGCCCCTGTGACAAAAGGAGTGGCAAAGGACGTGCCTGTCACGCTGACGTATCCTCCGCCCGGTGCAGTGGTGGTGATGGAAACTCCCGGCGCTGCCAGATCCGGACGAACGGGATACTGCTGATCCTGCCAGCCCCGCCCTGAAAAGGAAGCATAGGCATTGAGCCTTGCATCGTATGCTCCCACTGCTATGACCCTCCGGGCTGTGGAAGGGATCGTCATTGTTACGTCCGGGGTGGACCGCAAAAAACGTGTGCTGCTGTTTCTCGCTTTTGCATCCGGCATCCACAATTCATATTCGCCCGTAACAATATGGACTGGTGTCAGTATCACGCTCCAAATACCGCTGTCCAAATATGTCCCCTCAGGAATAAAATCAATAAAAATCTCCTGTTGTATCTGGTAAGGTGCCGGAGCACCATAATACACCAGCAGCGTAACATTGCCCAACTGGTAACGGTAAGCGCCACTTTCTTTACTCACTAATTCGATCTGTTTTCCATTTGGATGGACAATCGTTACCTTATAATCATCCGCATAATTTTTCCAGAGCTGAAGATTCATGACTGTCTCAAAATCGTCTATGATGAACTCTATCTTTTCAGGCTGCGACTGCAAATTGCCAGAAACGTGGCCTCCCGTATTTCCTTCATTTCCCGTCCCGACAGCAATCACGTTCCGGCCACTGTCAGCGATGTGGCTGATGTATTGTTCCAAAAGGGAATTGCCCCTGTGGGATCCATAAGCATTTCCAAAGCTAAGATTGATGGCTGCCGGATGACCAAGCTGCTGCGCTTTTTTCACCACATATTCCAGCCCCTGCATCAGCTCTGTGGTCCTTGGAAATCCGCCTTCTCTAGGAGTTCCTAGTTTGACCACAAGAAAGTCGCTCTCAGAAGCTACTCCCCGGTAACGTCCGCCGGAAGCTCTTCCATTTCCCGCTGCAATTCCCAGCACTTGGGTTCCATGGCCGCTTATATCCTGCTCCGGCACCAGTTCTAAAGCTGCCAAACGATTCCCAGCCGACAAAGCTTTATTAATCTCTTGTTCCGTATACTCTGCCCCTAGACGGAAACCTTCCGGCGGTTTTCTCTGTGGTGCAGTCTGGTCCCACATAGCTAGGATCCTTGTGCTTCCGTCATCCTTCCGGAAATCAGGGTGGAAATAATCTACGCCTGAATCGATCACTGCCACAAGGATACCCTGCCCAAATAAATGGTAAGGGGCAGTCTGTACGGGAGAAATACAGGAAGCTGCACGCCCTGCATCCACTTCAAAGAATAACCGTTTCGGTTTTTCTATGTACTCTATCTGGGGGATCCGGGAAAGCCGCTCTATGTCCGCCTGCGGAAGCGTCACAATGGCATAACCTCCTGAAAGTTCTACAACGTCCCATGATTCCTCCATAATAGCCCCTAGTTCACTATTATAACGGATGATCACTTCCCATCTGCCCGTTTGTTCATCATATCCGGCGTCCAGATTTAATGATTTTTCACGTTCTTCTTCTGTTGCCTCCATAGAAAGGTTTAAGAGATTTTCAATTTTCTGGTCATCCATATATACTTATCCTCCGGATCCGGCTCTTCTTAATACTTTATGCACAACCGGAGATTTTTTTCTGTGGATTTTCTCTTTCCTTGTGTCGTTTTCTTGCGTCATTTTCTTGAATCATTTTCTTGTGTCTTTTTATTTTCTGTGTTTCTCTTCCCTTTCTCCTTTTTCTTATTCTTCCAGCAATGTATTGATCCGCCGAAACCCTGTTTCCCCTTCTTTTTCCATCCGGTTCCAGATTTGTTCTGCTAACTCTGCCAGAGCAGTTTCTTGAAAAGAAATATGCCCGCCGTATACCATCATCCCTTCTGCAATCGCTTCTTTGGCTTCTGCATACTCTTCATAATGCGCATCCCCCTCATAAAAATCCTTCTGTACATCTATGCCATACTGTTCTTTAAAAAAATGGATAAGCTCCTTTTCGCTGTGAAAAACTGTATCTCCAAAAAAGACAGGGCCTAGAAGTTGATAGAGTACTTCTTTTTTTAAATCCTCTATACGGCCGTCTCCGGCAATCAAATATCCGCTGCCCGTCTCCGGCCCCTTTTTTACTGGTTCATCCTTTACTAACTCCTGTACGACGCTTTTCTTTCCTGTGAATCGGCTTTGATCTGCTTTCTTTTTGGTCAACTGGTCTTTTACCGCCTCGGATTTCTTATCTTTTACATTTCTTTGGATTATTTTCTTCTGCATACATAGTAGAATCTCTCCACCCGTCTCATACCTTCTTCTTATTGTATCATATTATATATAATACGTCAATAAAGCTATATGGTCTAAAGAATAGATTTCCCACCATGCAAAAGAACCCATCGCAAATCTGCGACAGGTTCTATTAATCTTTCTTTTTGATTTTCACTTTGATATATTCCAGTCAAGCGGATATTCGCAATCCACTCCGCTACTTGATTCGGTTAAAGAAAAGCAATCATGATTTCTTGATCCTTGCTCTTACGTAACGCGGTATCACATTATTCCAAATCTTATACCCCTTTGCGTTGAAATGAAGGTGGTCACTTAAATAAAGCGCAGGATTTGGCGAATCA
>JALFIB010000067.1 GCA_022776305.1 Lachnospiraceae bacterium | reverse complement strand
ACCGGCATGACAGAAGAGGAACTTCTGGAGGTGCTTGACGGTGCCGGAGTTTCTTATGAGGTTGACGACGAGAGTGATAGTTTCAAGTATTATACATATAATGTAAAAGAGTATGACCAATACTGTGAGGTGACTGTGTATACAGATGAAGATGGCCTTTTTGAACCGTCTACGGTCATTGAGGTGGAGTGCAGCAATGCTTTCCAATAAATTCAGGGCAATACTTGAAAAATCCTGAAAAAGAAGTGCTTGCATTTGCCGGAAAATGGTGTTATGATAAGCGAGAATTACATATCATTACTAGTTAATAAGAGTGGACCAAGCGGTCCACTCTTATTTGTGAAATGAGAAATGGACGATGACTGGTGAACAGGAGGAGTGCGAATGAGCAGAAAAGAGACGTATGAGCAGAAAACAGAAGAGCTTCTGATTCCACTTATTGAGCAGCACCAATTTGAACTGGTGGATGTGGAATATGTGAAAGAGGGGGGCACATGGTATCTGCGTGCATATATTGACAAACCAGGCGGTATTACAGTGGATGACTGCGAGGTGATAAGCCGTGCACTCAGCGATCTGCTGGATGAGCATGACTTTATCGAAGAGGCATATATTCTTGAAGTGAGTTCACCGGGGCTTGGCCGGCCTTTAAAAAAGGATAAGGATTTTGAACGCAGTATTGGTGAGGAGGTTGATATCAAGACATTCCGCCCCATCAACCACCAGAAAGACTTTACCGGTATTTTAAAGGCATATGATAAAGAAAAAATTGTGATAGAAGTTGAAAACGAGGAAACAATGGAATTTAGCCGTGCGGACATCGCATTGGTCCGTCTTGCATTTGATTTCTAACAGGGAGGGTACGATCATGAATAACGAATTGTTTGAGGCACTGACGATGCTTGAGAAAGAAAAGAATATCAGCAAAGATACATTGCTGGATGCGATTAAGCAGTCATTGCTGCAGGCATGCAAGAACCATTACGGAAAGACAGAGGCAAATAATGTTGTAGTCAATATTGATCCGGATACTTGTGAATTTGAGGTATATGCAGAAAAGACCGTAGTGGAAAAAGTGGAAGATGAGCTGACAGAGATCAGCCTGACAAATGCAAAACTGAAAGATTCCCGTTATGAATTGGGAGACATCGTGCGCGTAGATATTAAGTCAAAAGAATTTGGACGTATCGCCACACAGAATGCAAAAAACGTGATCCTTCAGAAGATCCGAGAAGAGGAACGTAAAGTCCTTTACAATGAATATTATGAAAAAGAAAAAGATATCGTGACCGGCGTGGTGCAGCGCTATGTTGGCCGTAATATCAGTGTAAACCTTGGCAAAGTCGATGCAATGCTGAATGCAGAAGAGATGATCAAAGGCGAGACATACCGTCCCACAGAGCGTATTAAAGTATACGTACTGGAAGTAAAGGATACGCCGAAAGGACCTAAGATTCTTGTCTCCAGGACTCATCCGGAGCTTGTGAAGCGTTTGTTTGAGGCAGAGGTTACAGAAGTAAAAGACGGTACAGTAGAGATCAAGAGCATTGCAAGAGAAGCAGGAAGCAGGACAAAGATGGCTGTATGGTCAAACAATCCTGATGTTGATCCTGTAGGTGCTTGTGTAGGGCTGAACGGTGCCCGTGTCAATGCAGTTGTTGATGAGCTGCACGGAGAAAAGATCGATATCATCAACTGGGATGAGAACCCTGCCCTTCTTATTGAAAATGCACTCAGCCCGGCAAAGGTTATTTCCGTAATTGCAGATGGAGATGAAAAGACGGCAAAGGTGGTTGTTCCTGACTACCAGCTTTCCCTTGCCATCGGTAAAGAAGGACAAAATGCCCGTCTTGCCGCAAGACTCACAGGATTTAAGATTGATATTAAGAGTGAAACACAGGCCCGTGAGTCTGGGGACCTCCTTGAATATGAAGGCGACTACTACGAGGATGAGTATTACGATGACGGCGAGTATGACGGAGAAGAGTATTATGATGACCAGCCGTTCGATGATTTGACTTACGAACAGGAAGAGCCTTATGAGAGTGAAGAGTCTTATGAAGCGGATGATGCTCAGGAAGACGGACAGGAGTAAGAGATGGCAGTACAGGCAAAAAGAGTTCCGCTGCGCAAATGCACAGGCTGTCAGGAAATGAAAAATAAAAAAGAAATGATGCGGATTCTCAAAACCTCAGAAGGGGATATTGTACTGGATACCACCGGACGTAAAAACGGACGTGGAGCTTATGTCTGCTGCTCTATGGACTGTTTTGAAAAAGCAGTGAAAAATAAAGGACTGGAGCGGTCATTAAAGTGTAAGGTCCCGGAAGAGGCGTATGAGAGCCTAAAAAAGGAGATTGAATTATTTGAAAAGAAATAGCGTGTTGTCGCTGATAGGTATTGCCAAAAAAGCAGGAAAGATCGCGGCCGGGGAATTTCAAACAGAGAATGCTGTTAAGTCAGGAAGTGCCGGGCTTGTGGTCATTTCGGAGGAAGCTTCGGAGAATACAAAGAAGAAATTCCGAAATATGTGCGCCTTTTATGAAGTGCCTATATTTTTCTACGGAACGAAGGTTCAATTAGGAGCTGCGATAGGGTGTGAGTTTCGTGCGTCACTTGCGGTGACCGACGAAGGCCTGTCGGATGCAATAAAAAAGCAATTAATGAGCGTGAGGGACGGAGGTTGTGAATATGGCAAAAATTAGGGTTCATGAATTGGCAAAAGAGCTGGGAAGAGAAAATAAAGATGTGTTAGCAGCCTTACAGAAACTGGGTGTGGAAGTGAAAAGCCACATGAGTAATGTTGAAGATACAGAGGCAGAAAAAGTTAAAGTATTATTAAAGACAAATACGGCAAGGATAAAGGAGGAGGAACGTATGGAGCAGAATCCAGATAAAGTAACAGAAAAGGATTCCGTAAAAAAATCGGATGGTGAGGGAGCTGTACAGCCTAAAAAGAAGAATATCATTCAGGTGTTCCGTCCTCAAAACAGTAAGACCGGGATGGTAAAACCGGGAAGCAGGCCGAGACCCCAAGGTCAGGCAGGAGCACGTCCCCAAGGAGCACGTCCTCAGGGGCAGCCGAGACCTCAAGGTGCATCTGGTGCGCGGCCCCAAGGTCAAGCAGGAGCACGTCCTCAGGGACAGTCAGGAGCAAGACCGCAGTCTGCTGCTGGCGTGAAAACTCAGGTTCCGGCTTCAGCCAAGGCCGCAGAACTGCGTGCAGAAGCATTAAAGCCGGAAAACACAGCAGAAACTGTAAAATCACAGGTAGAAGTTCATGCTCAGGAAGTGAAAGCAGCAGAAGTAAAGCCGCAGGAAATAAAGACTCAGGAAGCCAAAGCTGTAGTCCAGCCGGAAGCTAAGCCTCAGCCAAAGGCACAGCCGCAGCAAGCAGCTCGTCCGCAGGGCCAGATGAGCGGCCAGAACAGGCCTCAGGGCCAGACCGGCAGCAGGTATCAGGGCGACGGCCAAAACAGAGGCCAGGCAGGTGGAAGATACCAAAATGACGGTCAGGGCAGAGGCCAGGCAGGCGGAAGATACCAGAATGACGGTCAGGGCAGAGGTCAGGCAGGTGGAAGATACCAGAATGACGGCCAGAATAGAGGTCAGGCAGGCGGAAGATACCAGAATGACGGTCAGGGCAGAGGTCAGGCAGGCGGAAGATACCAAAACGATGGTCAAGGCAGATACCAAGGTGATGGCCAAAGCAGAGGCCAGGCAGGCGGAAGATACCAGAATGACGGCCAGAACAGAGGCCAGGGTAATTATGGCAGCCGCAGCCAGGGCGGAAGATACCAGAATGACGGTCAGGGCAGATACCAAGGTGACGGACAGAGCAGAGGTCAGGGTGGACGTCAGGTCAATATCCCGAAAGCACCGGTAGAGTCAAAGCCTCTTGAAAAAGAGAGCAGGAAGCGTACAGAGCGCGGTGACAGAAACCGTACAGATAAGGGTGATAAGCTGGAGAGAATGGAGAAGAATGTACGCCAGAACCAGAAAGGCGCTCCTAAGAAAAACCAGCAGCCGAAAGCTCCTGTGCAGAAACCTGCTGAAAAACCGGAAGAGACGATCAAGAATATTACGATTCCGGAAAAACTTACGATTTCAGAGCTTGCAGAGGCAATGAAAGTGCAGCCCTCTGCCATTGTAAAGAAACTTTTCCTGCAGGGCACTATGGTGACTGTAAATCAGGAAGTAGATTTTGATACAGCTGAAGAGATTGCATTAGAATTTAACTGTATCTGTGAAAAAGAAGTAAAAGTAAATGTATTGGAAGAATTACTGAAAGAGGAGGAGGATCCGGAAGAGACACTTGTTCCACGTTCTCCGGTTGTCTGTGTCATGGGCCACGTTGACCATGGTAAAACATCTCTTTTGGATGCCATCAGAAATACCCATGTGATCGATAAGGAAGCAGGCGGTATTACACAGCACATCGGTGCGTACGTTGTTTCCGTTAACGGTCAGAAGATCACATTCCTTGATACACCGGGCCATGAGGCATTTACGGCAATGCGTATGCGTGGTGCAAATTCCACGGATATTGCCATTCTCGTAGTAGCCGCTGATGATGGTGTAATGCCGCAGACCATTGAGGCAATCAACCATGCAAAAGCAGCAGGCATTGAGATCATCGTTGCCATCAACAAGATCGATAAACCAAGTGCAAATGTGGAGAGAGTAAAACAGGAGCTCTCAGAATATGAACTGATTCCGGAAGACTGGGGCGGAAGCACGATCTTCGTACCGGTATCAGCACACACACACGAAGGAATCGATTCTCTTCTTGAGATGATCCTTCTTACAGCTGAAGTATCTGAACTCCGTGCAAATCCAAAGAGAAAAGCAAGAGGCCTTGTCATTGAGGCAGAGCTTGACAAAGGAAAAGGACCGGTTGCCACAGTCCTGGTACAAAAGGGAACACTTCATGTGGGTGATCCTATTGCTGCCGGATCCTGCTACGGTAAAGTAAGGGCTATGATGGACGATAAAGGACGCCGCGTAAAAGAAGCAGGACCATCTACACCAGTAGAGATCCTCGGATTCAGTGATGTTCCAAATGCAGGCGAGATCTTTATGGCTATGGACAATGAAAAAGAAGCGAGAAGCTTTGCCGAGACATTTATCAGTGAGGGAAGAGAACGTCTCCTTGAAGATACGAAATCCAGAATGTCTCTGGATGACTTGTTCTCACAGATTCAGGCAGGCAATTTGAAAGAATTGGATATCATCGTAAAAGCAGATGTACAGGGATCAGTTGAGGCTGTAAAACAGAGTCTCTTAAAGCTGTCTAACGAAGAAGTGATCGTTAAGATCATCCACGGCGGTGTTGGCGCCATCAATGAATCAGATGTCATTCTGGCATCCGCATCCAACGCCATCATCATAGGATTTAATGTCCGTCCGGATCCCATGGCAAAATCTACTGCAGAGCGGGAAGGTGTAGACGTTCGTCTCTACCGTGTCATCTATGATGCCATTGCTGATGTAGAAGCAGCCATGAAGGGTATGCTGGATCCGATCTATGAAGAAAAAGTGATCGGCCATGCAGAAGTGCGCCAGACATTCAAAGCATCCGGTGTTGGAACAATTGCTGGTTCCTACGTTCTGGACGGCGTCTTCCAGAGAGGATGTTCCGCTCGCATCACACGAGAAGGAAAAGAAATTTTCAATGGAGCAGTAGCTTCCCTGAAGCGTTTCAAAGACGATGTAAAAGAAGTAAAAGCAGGCTATGAGTGTGGACTTGTATTTGAAAAATTCAACGATATCAAAGAAGAAGACAAAGTAGAAGCCTACATCATGGTGGAGGTTCCGCGATAGCATTGAGCCGTGCAAAATCGGAGAATGACAAACTGACTGCTTGCAGGCTAGTTTGTCAGGCGACGATTTTATAGGGCGAAAGCCCGCGACCGAGAGGACGCGAAGCGTCGTCGAGGGGCGCGCACGGCTCAAAAGAGCCGGAGAGAGGCGGCCGAGAGGGGCGCGCACGGCTCATATTTATAGTGTAAAAAGGCAGGAATGTAGATGAGAAAGAATAGTATAAAGAATACTAGGATTAACGGCGAGGTCCAAAAGGAATTATCCCAGATCATTCGCAATGAGATCAAAGATCCGAGGATTGCTCCCATGACTTCGGTGGTTGCCGTTGAGGTTGCGCCGGATTTGAAAACCTGTAAAGCTTATATTTCAGTATTTGGCGATGAAAAAGCAGCGGAAGATACCATAGCCGGGCTGAAAAGTGCAGAGGGCTATATCCGCCGCCAGCTTGCACATACAGTAAATCTCAGAAACACCCCGGAAATCCGTTTTATTTTGGACCAGTCCATTGCATACGGAGTTAGCATGTCCCATCTGATTGATGAAGTAATTGGTGATGACGAGAAAAAACGTAATTTGACAGAATAAAGACCATAATACAGGAAAAGGGCAAGGAGAGGGATGAGTGTAATGATAAATCTTGCTGAAGAGTTACAAGGTGTAAGGACTGCCGTTATAGCAGGACATATCAGGCCGGATGGAGATGCTGTAGGATCTTGTTTGGGATTATATCATTATTTGAAAATGAATTATCCGGAAATTGATACAAAGGTATACTTAGAAAAAATACCAGATGCTTATAAAATGATAAGCGGAACGAATGAGGTGTGCAGTGAGGCTGGGGAACAAAGGGAGATTGACGTTTTCTTTTGCCTTGATTGTGCAGATGAAAAACGCCTTGGAGATTTCGCAGTATTTTGCAGTATGGCAAAGAAAACAATCTGCATAGACCACCATATCAGCAACGGAGGCTTTGCGGATCTGAATGAGATTGCTCCGGAAGCGAGCTCAACATCAGAATTGGTTTTTAAGCTTCTGGATGAGGATAAGATGCCATTTGAATCTGCCGAAGCATTGTATATGGGAATTGTACACGATACGGGCGTGTTCCGCCATTCCTGTACTTCACCGGAAACGATGGAAATTGCAGCAAAATTGATGAGAAAAGGAATCGATTGTTCTAAGATCATCAATAAAACGTACTATGACAAGACTTATCACCAAAATCAGATTTTAGGCAGGGCTCTTTTGGAGAGTATCCTGCTTATGGATAAAAAAGTGATTTTCAGTGCGGTGCGGCAAAAAGAAATGAATTTTTACGGAGTAGGGCCGGCAGATCTGGATGGAATCGTACAGGTCCTGATGGGAACAGAAGGTGTGGAAGTAGCTATTTTTCTTTATGAGATTTCTCCACAGACGTATAAAGTCAGCCTGCGCTCCAGAGAGAGTGTGGATGTGAGTACTGTGGCATCATATTTTGGCGGCGGCGGACATGTGAGAGCGGCTGGCTGTATGATGCAGGGAAGTATCTATGATGTGGTAAATAATCTTACCCTCCATATTGAAGAGCAGCTTTATCCTCAGGAGAATGAACGTGATTAACGGCATAATAAATGTATACAAAGAGCGCGGCTATACCTCACATGATGTGGTGGCAAAGCTGCGAGGCATATTAAAACAGAAAAAAATAGGGCATACAGGAACACTTGATCCGGAGGCACAAGGCGTGCTTCCGGTTTGTCTTGGCAAAGGGACAAAGGTATGTGAGCTTTTGACAGATAAACAAAAGGAATATCGTGCCGTGATGCGCCTTGGGATTGAGACAGATACTCAGGACATGACCGGAACTGTTTTGCGGGAAGCGAAGGTGGATTGCTCGGAAGATGAAATAAGGTCTTGCGTAGAAGGCTTTGTAGGTGTACAAGAACAAATTCCTCCTATGTATTCAGCCTTGAAAATGAACGGGAAGAAATTGTATGAATTGGCACGCCAAGGAATTGAAGTGGAACGGAAGCCCCGCAGGATCACCATTGAAAAGATCACTATTGAGCGGATCGACCTTCCGGAAGTGGTGATGACTGTGAAATGTTCCAAAGGGACATACATCAGGACACTTTGCCATGATATAGGACAATCACTTGGATGTGGCGGATGTATGAGTGATCTTGTGCGCACAGAAGTGGGGCCATTTTCAATCGAAGACAGTGTGACATTAGAACAGATTGAAAAGATACGGGACACAGGAGAGCTGGATTCCATCATAAAAAAAACAGATTTTGTGTTTTCACATCTTCCCATGCTCATCTTGGATGAGACTGCGGAACGATTCGTACGAAATGGCAATCCGCTTTTTAAAGATATATTGAAGAATAACTGCAAAGGATTGGAAAACCTTGTATACGAAGATGGGTTTCTGGTCCGCATATATAGTAAAGATGGAGAGTTTTTGGCAGTATATGGGTGGAAAAAAGCAAAGGACTGCCTGTGTGCTGTGAAAATGTTTTTATAGACAAAAGGAGCTGACAATAAGGCAGATGATTTATATACACGATACAATAGATTTTTGTTCTGATGTGCCATCTGCTGTCACATTAGGCAAGTTTGAAGGCCTGCACAGGGGGCACCAGAAACTGCTGCAGGAGATAAAACGTTTGCAGAGGCAAGGATATCGAGGAATCGTTTTCTCCATAGCGCCGGGAAATGAACCGGCACTTCTGACGGCTGAGGAAAAGCGCATTATGGTGCAGTCCTATGGGATGGATTGCATGATTAAGTGTCCTTTTATCCCTGAGATCCTCAGCATGGAGCCGGAAGCATTTGTGAAGGATGTGCTGGTGAATGGACTGCAGGCAAAATATATTGTGGTGGGAACAGATTTTCGGTTTGGGCATAACCGCAAGGGTGATGTACGGCTGCTGGGAGAACTCCAGTCAAAATACGGTTTTACACTGCGGGTTATGGAAAAAGAGTGCTATCGAGGCCGGGAGATCAGCAGCACATACGTAAAAGAAGCCTTAGCCGGTGCAGACATGGAATTGGCAAATGAACTTCTGGGTTATGATTATCCTGTCAGAGGTACAGTGCTGCACGGCCATCAGCTGGGACGAAAAATCGGGATGCCGACGATCAATCTCATTCCCGGAGAACAGAAACTGCTTCCGCCTCCGGGTGTTTATTTCAGTCGGACGTTCCATGAAGGCAGGAAATATGATGGTGTGACAAACATTGGATACAAGCCTACGGTTGACGGCTCCTTTTTAGGAGTAGAAACGTACCTGTTCGGCACAGAGGAGAATATGTATGGATGTGAAGTAGAAGTGCATTTATTAAAATTCCGCCGTGCAGAAAAAAGATTCCAGTCTGTGGATGAGCTGAAAACACAGATGCAAAAGGATATTGCCGCAGGAAGGGAGTTTTTCCATGTATAAAGAGCTATGGACAGCCAGCTGTATTCTTCTGGTCCTTGGTTTTCTCGGAACTGTAGGCGGATCCCTTTTAAAATATTTTTCTAAAAAGAATGAAGTGTTAAAAGGGAGTGCGGAGGCAAGAGTGGTGGACATTGTGCCGGAACCCCGCAGGGGAACTGCGTCTCTTTCAGAATTTCATAACCGGCAGGCGGCTGTCTTTGAATTTTATGCAGGCGGCAGGCTGGTGAAAGTGATGGATCATGCCGATACATATCCCTGCCCCTATCGTTTAAACCAGAGAGTACAGATACGTTACGATGTGGACGATCCGGAAAACTTCTGCGTGAAAGAGAAAGATAAAATGGACAAGATTTCCACCGGGATCAATATTGTGAGTATGTGTTTTATTATAGCAGGCTGTGTGCTGTTTCTTGTTTATGCTGCGGGCATACAGTTTTAGGATTTGCGGTTGACGGAAAAGATAATCTATGCTATATTGAACAAGTATGAAATTTAGCCGTCACCCAGAGGCATGGAGTCTCCGACCGGTTTCCTGGTGATAGGCGATTAAAAAATAGGAGGATTTATCATGATTTCTAAAGAGAAGAAAACAGCAATTATCAATGAGTATGCCAGAACACCTGGTGATACAGGTTCACCGGAAGTACAGATCGCAGTACTGACAGCAAGAATTCAGGAGCTGACAGCGCATCTGCAGACACATCCGAAAGATCACCATTCAAGAAGAGGTCTTCTGAAAATGGTTGGTCAGAGAAGAGGCCTTCTTGCATATCTGAAGAAGACAAATCTGGAAGGATACCGTGAACTGATTGCAAAACTTGGAATCAGAAAGTAAGACAAAAAGGGCGGATTTTTCCGCCCTTACTTTGCATTGAACAAAAAACGGCCTGTTATATGGAAAGCTGATGGTATCTGACATTTTATGTTTTGCCAGTTGGATTCTGCAGGAAAGCCACCGAGACCACTGAAAAGCGGATTACATTCAGGAATCCTTTTTTCAGTAGTTTCGGACTCTTGCAGATCCCCGTTTCTGTTCATGCCCATGGCTATCATATGCCTATGGGAAGCGCTTATGGTTATGTGTGAACATCAGAAAAGGAGAAAGAGTATGTATAAGAGTTTTTCAATGGAGCTTGCAGGCAGAACACTCACAGTTGATGTGGGACGTGTCGGCGCGCAGGCAAATGGTTGTGCATTTATGCACTATGGAGATACGACGGTTCTTTCTACAGCTACAGCGTCTGAAAAGCCGAGAGATGGTATTGATTTTTTCCCGCTTAGTGTGGAATATGAAGAGAAATTTTATTCCGTAGGAAAGATTCCGGGTGGATTTAATAAGAGAGAGGGGAAGGCATCTGAGAATGCAGTGTTGACATCACGAGTGATCGACCGTCCGATGCGTCCGCTTTTCCCGAAGGATTACAGAAATGATGTAACATTAAATAATATGGTAATGTCCGTAGATCCCCAGTGCCGTCCTGAATTGACTGCAATGCTGGGTGCTGCGATTTCAACAGCGATTTCAGACATTCCTTTTGACGGTCCTTGCGCTATGACACAGATGGGATTAGTAGACGGCGAACTGATCGTAAACCCGTCTCAGGCACAGTGGGACAATGGTGACCTTCAGCTTACTGTAGCTTCTACCAGCGAGAAAGTCATTATGATCGAAGCAGGGGCAAATGAAGTAAAAGAAGATGTGATGCTTGACGCAATTTACAAATGCCATGCAGTCAATCTCCAGATCATTGATTTTATCAATAAAATGGTTGCCGAAGTGGGCAAACCAAAACACACATATGAGAGCTGCGCAATTCCGGAAGAGCTTTTTGAGGCAATGAAGAAGGTAGTTACACCGGAAGAGATGGAAGTAGCAGTATTTACAGATGTAAAACAGGTACGGGAGGAGAATATCCGCCAGATTTCCGAGAAATTAGAAGAGGCATTTGCTGACAATGAAGAATGGCTTGCACTGATTCCGGAAGCACTGTACCAGTACCAGAAGAAGACAGTCCGTAAAATGATCTTAAAAGACCATAAGCGCCCGGATGGCCGTGCTATCACACAGATTCGACCGTTGGCAGCTGAAGTAGATATTGTACCTCGAGTACATGGCTCTGCGATGTTTACCCGTGGACAGACACAGATCTGTACAATTACGACACTTGCTCCTCTTTCTGAGGTACAGAAGATCGATGGATTGGATGAGAATATAACATGTAAGAGATATATTCACCACTATAACTTCCCGGCATATTCTGTAGGCGAGACAAAAGTCAGCCGCGGACCGGGACGCCGCGAGATCGGACACGGAGCTTTAGCTGAGAAAGCACTGGTTCCTGTTATTCCTTCAGAGGAAGAATTCCCTTATGCGATCCGTACGGTATCTGAGACTTTTGAGTCAAATGGTTCAACTTCTCAGGCAAGTATCTGTGCTTCTACTATGTCATTGATGGCTGCCGGCGTACCGATCAAAAAGATGGTTGCAGGTATTTCCTGTGGTCTTGTAACAGGTGAGACAGATGATGATTACATCGTTTTAACTGATATTCAGGGATTGGAAGATTTCTTCGGCGATATGGACTTTAAGGTTGCAGGTACACTGGACGGTATTACAGCTATCCAGATGGATATTAAGATCCATGGCCTGACTCGCCCGATCGTAGAGGAAGCTATTGCAAGGACCAGAGAGGCTAGGGAGTATATCCTGAAAGAAGTCATGATGCCATGTATTTCTGAGCCGAGACCTACAGTCAGCAAATACGCTCCGAAGATCATACAGATCCAGATCGATCCGCAGAAGATCGGTGATGTTGTTGGACAGCGCGGTAAGACGATCAATACGATCATTGAGCGTACTGGCGTAAAGATTGATATTACAGATGACGGAGCAGTTTCAATCTGTGGAACAGATCAGGAGATGATGGATAAGGCAGCTGAGATGATCCGTATTATCGTTACGGATTTTGAAGCCGGACAAGTGTTCACAGGTGAGGTTGTCAGCATTAAAGAATTTGGTGCATTCGTTGAGTTTGCTCCCGGAAAAGAGGGCATGGTCCATATTTCTAAGATCGCAAAAGAAAGAATTAATCGAGTAGAAGATGTGCTCACCCTTGGTGACAAGGTGAAGGTTGTCTGCCTCGGAAAAGATAAGATGGGAAGAATGAGCTTTAGCATCAAAGATGTGAAAGACTGATATTGGACTGCAGGCGCCTCAGTGATTGAGGCGCCTTTTTGTCATGGCGACGAGGAAAATGGACATCGTGCTTGCACGAATGGACATTTGACGACCGCTGATCAGAGAGAGATACGTAAAACGTATCTCGTCTCTGCAAATGGTTATAAAGATCCAGACACGTTAGGAAGTGCATCGGGAGGATTATAATGAAATACAGGGTAATAATAGGGTTGATTGGTGCATCCATGATCATGGCTTCTTTGTCAGGATGCGATTCTGTAAAGAAAACAAGTAAAGAAACAGAGCTTCAGTCCATTGAAATTGAAGAAATGGCTTTGGTCGTTGAGTCAGAATCTGAAGTAAAGGATGAAGTAGATACTGTATCCATGGAACTAGACCTTTCAGATACAACTGCAGCAAAGACTTCCAGTTCAGACAGTGAACAGCAGGAAGTTTTATCAGAATCAGAAAGTGGTGAGGAAACTCTGGCTATTTCTCAGACAGAAGCAGAAATAGCTGAGACAAAAGCTTATGCCAAAAAGCCCGGAGAGAAAGAAAGCGAGATGAATTCTCTCAAAAAGGAGACTTTGCCGGAAAGCCAGAGAGAAACAGCAAAAGAAGAAACAGGCGCGAGTGAAAAGATAACAGAGACAGAAAAACAGACGCAGAAGACCGAAAGAGCAACAGAAAAGCAGACCCAGAAGGCAGAAACAGAGTCAGAAAAGCAAACGCAGAAGGCTGAGACGGAAACAGAAAGTGAGACGGAAACAGAAAGCGAGACGGAAACAGAAAGCGAAACAGAAACGGAAAGCGAGACGGAAACAGAAAGCGAGACGGAAACAGAAAGCGAGACGGAAACAGAAAGCGAGACAGAAACGGAAAGCGAGACGGAAACAGAAAGTGAGACAGAAACAGAAAGCGAGACAGAAACAGAAAGCGAAACAGAAACTGTGGAACAGGAGCCTTCTTTGTATGCTGTGAATGACAGAGTAAACGTTAGGGCAGAGGCATCTACAGAATCTGAGATTAAAGCACTCTTAACATGTGGAATGAAAGTCCTTTCTGTTGATACTTCAGGTGAGTGGAGCCGGATTTATTTTGAATCAGAAAATGGTTTTGCACTTGGATATGTGAAATCTGAATTCCTTAGTTCTATTGATACGCTCTGTGTGGCTGGCGATGACGTAAATGTCCGTGCCGGAGCATCTACAGATGAAGAAAAAATAGGCGGACTAAAAAAAGGAGATTTGGTTCTGGCTGAGGAAAGCTTGTCTGAAGAGTGGTGTACGATCCGATTTATGGATGAGGAAGAAGTAAAGACAGGATACGTAAAATCAGAGTTTATAAAAAAGGCTGATGAAAGCGATGATGATGTACGACTGATGCAGTCTTTTGCAGAAACAGGGGAACCAAGTGCGGCAGAGCCGGAAACGGAATCAGAGAGCGAGACGGAAACAGCAAGCGAGACAGAAACAGAGAGCGAAACGGAAACAGAATCAGAGAGCGAAAGTGAAACGCAATCTGAAAGCAATACTGAAGCAGGTACAGAAAGCTTAGAAGAATCTCAGGCACAAGATGCAGCTGTTTATACAGAAGGTGCACAATCACAGTTTGAATTGGTGAAAAATCTGTTCACAGACATCCAGAAGATAGGTATTATCTATTCGGCAAAGAATGCGGACAGTGAAGCGCTGTTGGAAGAGTATCAGCTCCTTGCAGACACGTATGGGATGGAAGTGGTGGTTTCTGAAATTCAGGAAGACATCGATATCGACCTTGTAGCTTCTCAGCTTGTGGGAAGTGTAGATTGTATTTTCTGCATAGAAGACGATAAAGTGACACCGTTGACACAGACAATACGGGCTTACGCTGACGAAGTGGAAATTCCTGTCATTGGTGCGGAAGAAGAGCATGTCAAACTGGGTGCGTTGGCATCCTATAAAAATGGAACCCTTTATTGGAATTCAGATGAAGCCGGTAAGTTTGCGGTAACACCGGATAATCTGAATGTGAAAGATGTGGTAACTTATTAGTCAATTCAAGTACGCCACCGGCGTACTTGCCGCGAGGCGCGCGCTCCGAAGGAGCTTTCATCTGCGCGCCTCTGCGATCCGCCGGAGGCCGGGCTTTCAGCAGGGGACACCCCAGCTGAAAGTTGTACTGCAGCAGAAAAGATGGATGGAAAAGGTATGGATGAATTTTACAGTTCCTCAGAAAAATTGTTAAAATTTATAGAAAAGAGCCCCAGCTGCTTCCATGTGGTAAATAATATATCTGAGGAACTGGAAGCAAAGGGATATAAAAAGCTGTCTGAAAACGAAAGGTGGGAGCTAACCTTAGGAGGAAGGTATTACGTGGTTCGAAATGGATCTTCCCTTATCGCTTTCCATCTTCCTTCAAAGGGCTATGACGGATTTCAGCTGATCTGCAGCCATTCGGATTCACCCACATTTAAAATAAAGTCAAATCCGGAGATGGAAGCGGATAAGAAATATACGAAGCTGAATGTGGAAAAGTATGGCGGGATGCTCTGTGCTCCCTGGTTTGACCGCCCGTTGTCTGTGGCAGGCCGTGTGCTTGTAAAAGCCAGTGACGGAATCCGCCCTGTTCTCGTGAATATTGACAGGGATCTTCTGATGATTCCCAATCTGGCAATTCACATGAACAGGAATGCAAACGACGGATATACCTACAATGCCCAGATCGATATGTGCCCTGTGTTTGGGGATGAAACTGCAAAGGATTCCTTCCTTTCCCTGATTGCCCAATCTGCCGGAACGGAAAAAGAAAATCTTCTGGATATGGATTTGTTTTTGTATAACCGCCAGAAAGGTACATTTCTTGGAGCGCAGGAGGAATTTATAGCCAGTCCCAGACTGGATGACCTGCAGTGCCTTTATGGCTCTCTTCAAGGTTTTTTAAATACAGAGCATCCTAAGAATGCAGTTCTTTTCTGTGCTTTTGATAATGAGGAGACGGGAAGCGTTTCAAGACAAGGGGCAGCATCCACCTTTTTGCAGGATGTATTAAAGCGGATCCAGTTTGCAATGGGTAATACGCAGGAAGATTACTTAAGGGCTGTAGCTTCTAGTTTTATGATCTCAGCGGATAATGCCCATGCAGTCCATCCCAACCATATGGATAAAGCTGACCCAGTGAACCGGCCCCAGATGAACCACGGTATTGTGCTGAAGTATAATGCGAATCAGAAATATACGACGGATGCTGTCAGTGCAGCTGTACTGCGTACACTTTGCAGTGCGGGTGACATACCACTGCAAGTATTTACAAACCGTTCGGACATGGCGGGAGGGTCTACTTTAGGCAATCTTTCCAATACACAAGTATCTATGCGGTGTGCCGACGTGGGGCTTGCCCAGCTTGCTATGCATTCCCCATATGAGATGGCCGGAAAAAAGGATACGTATTATTTTGAAAAAATGGCAGCCTTGTTTTATCAGTCGAGAATAAAGGTGACAGAAGAGGGCGTATTTATAAAAGAATAGAATCATAAATTACCGCGGCGGGAGTGATCCCGCCCTTTTTTTATGTCATAGGAAAGACCTTGCCACGCTGAAGCGAGAAAGCCCTTTCCTATGACACAAAAAGCACTTCGTGCATAGATGCGCACGGATGCGAGAAGAGTTTTTTGCTTCGCAAAACGCATCCGGCGCGAAAAAAAGTGTGCTTCTTGACGCTTTATAAAGTCGCGAGAGTGTGCGAAGCACACTTTTTTACGTTAGAGGTAATTACAATTTCCTCTAACGTAAAAAAGTTCTTGTACAAATCTTATAAAAAAATGATTTGAAAATAGAATAATTTGATAATCTAAGTAATTGACAAGGTGGTAAAACAGGAATATACTTTGATGGTCAAATGATTAGATAAACAAAACATTAGAAAAACTAATTATTGAAAACATGAAAAATTAGAAGTACTGAGTATTAGATATTCAGCAATCAGGAGAAATGTTATGACAGGAGTAATTGCCGGAACAGGGTCTTACGTTCCCTCATATGTAATGGATAACAATAAGTTGTCTGAATTTGTTGACACAAGCGATGAGTGGATCAAAGAGCGCACCGGTGTGGCCAGACGCCATATTGTGGCGGATGAGACCACTTCATTCATGGCCGCTGAGGCGGCAAAAAAAGCTGTTGAGGAT
>JALFIB010000066.1 GCA_022776305.1 Lachnospiraceae bacterium | reverse complement strand
CATCAAAACAGCAGTTGAGAAGATCGTCTCTCTGGAAGACACAGAAGATACCATGGATATCGTCCGTGTTACAGATGAATTGTATAATTCCCTGATTGATAAAAGCTTTGAGCGAAAGCACGGGGGACTGGACCATGTACTTGCAGTTACCATGGAAGAGCTGCGGGAATTTGACTGGGGAGATTTTCTGGAAGAAGAGATCACGGAAGATCTTCTGGAACAGTATCTGGAAAAAATCAACAGCCATGTGGTGACTCTGGAAGAAGAGCAGGACAAAGAGGAAGAACACCGCCAAAAAGCTAAGCGTAAAGTGGTGGCGATCACAGAAGAAGCTGCGGCTAAAATGTATTCTTACATGGAACTAAACTACGGAAAATCATATTTGACAAGGCAGGAGCAAGAGCGGATAAACCAGAAATTATGCCGCGGGGCCCATGCAGACTGCAGTCTGTACTTTACAGACGGCATTCTGCAAAACCCGGTGCTTGCCAATGCGCAGTATGTAAATGCAAAACGCCATGTGGAAAAGAATAAAAGGCTTTTTATGAACAGCGGAAATATGCTGGCAAGGAATATTGAACATTTAAGCGATGAATTGAAGCGCTCTTTAAACAGGAGAAACGAACCGGAGGACAGCATGGCCTGGTCCGGGGAGATACTCCCCAGAATGCTCTGGAAAGTAGGACGCAAGGAAGACCCGGGAAAATTATTTAAAAAAACTATCCTGCGGAATCATTCTGAGTTCGTAGTAGATATCCTGATGGATGCCAGCGGCTCCCAGAGGGACCGGCAGGGACAGGTGGCACTGCAGGCATATATTATCAGCGAATCACTGAGCAATAACCGTGTGCCCCACCGCATTATGAGTTTTTGCAGCTTTTGGGATTATACGATCTTACAGCGTTTCCGGGAATACGATTCGCCACGAGAAGAAAACAAACGCATTGCAGAATTTGTGACCTCTTCCAACAACCGTGACGGGCTGGCGATCCGGGCAGCAGGGGATTCCCTGCTGCAGCGCCCTGAGGATGGAAAGATCCTGATCGTTTTAAGTGACGGAAAGCCAAATGATGTGATCGTAAACCGCCCAAACAGCAGGAACCCGAAGCCCTACTATGGCGATTATGCTGTGAAAGATACAGCTTTTGAAGTACGTAAACTGCGCAGCAGCGGAGTATGTGTGCTTGGAGTATTCACCGGAGAGGAAAAAGAGCTGGCGGCAGAGAAGAAGATTTTCGGAAAAGATTTTGCATATATCAGGAATATTGAAAGCTTTTCCCGGGTGGTGGGGAGATATTTGCGAAAACTTCTGGAGGATGACGTAACTTTTTCATAAAAATCCCTTGCACAATGGTTATAGATGGTATAGAATAGGTGAAATGTGTGTAAATATGCAGTAAAATAGGAGGTGCCAATATGGCAGAAAAATCATGCAGCAGTTCAAGCTGCAGCAAAGAGAGCTGTGAAGGCTGCCCAAGTGCAAATAAGCCACAGAGCTTTCTGGAAGAACTGAATGTTTATTCAGAAATTAAACATGTGATCGGTATTGTCAGCGGAAAGGGCGGAGTTGGAAAATCCATGGCAACAGCTTCCCTTGCAAATCTGCTGGCAGCAAAAGGGTATCGCGTGGGGATCATGGATGCGGATATCACAGGCCCGTCAATCCCGAGAATGTATGGACTTACCGGTCCTGCAGAGGCAGGAGATGAAGGAATCTACCCTGTGATGACGGACAATGACATCAAAGTAATGTCCATCAACCTTTTAATGCCCGACCCTGAGATGCCGGTTATCTGGCGTGGTCCCGTCCTCGCAAATATGGTAAAGCAATTCTGGACGGATGTGATCTGGGGAGAGTTGGATTACCTGCTTGTTGATATGCCTCCGGGAACTGGTGATGTACCCCTTACTGTATTCCAGTCCCTGCCGGTAGACGGGATTGTAATCGTCACCTCACCCCAGGATCTGGTGAAGATGATCGTAAAAAAAGCTTACAATATGGCAGAGACCATGAAGATCCCTGTACTGGGCGTGATCGAAAACTACAGCTATTTAAAATGCCCTGACTGTGGAAAAGAAATACCGGTCTTTGGCAAGAGTAAAATCGATGAGGTAGCAAAGGACATGGGGGTTCTTGTGCTGGGCAAAATGCCCATAGATCCTAAGCTGACAGAGCTTTCCGATGAAGGAGAGTTTGCCAAGGCGGAAAATCCGTATTTGGACAATGCTATACAGGCACTGCAGCTGTTAAATGTCAAGGGCAACGAATAGAAGCAAATGATGCAAAAGAACAGAAGTAAAGCACACAGAAGAAAGGGAGAGAAAAAATGGAGAAAATCTCTGGGAAGAAACTGATCCTTGGTATTCAGCATGTACTGGCTATGTTTGGCGCTACAGTTCTGGTTCCTGCGCTTACAGGGCTGAATACCTCAATTACACTGTTTTGTGCAGGCCTCGGAACACTGTTGTTCCATCTGGTGACAAAGCGCAAGGTTCCTGTATTCCTTGGTTCCAGCTTTGCATTTATGGGTGGAATCATGGCAGTCATCGGGAATTCACGGGCGGGAGACCCTGATTTCCTTGAAAAGCTTGCAGCGGTAAAAGGCGGTCTGATCATCGCCGGCCTTGTGTATGTAGTATTTGCATTGATCATTAAACTGGTAGGATATGAGAAAGTAAATAAGGTGCTGCCGCCCATCGTTACGGGACCGGTGATCATCGTCATCGGACTGCGTCTCAGCTCCTCTGCCATCAACAATGCATTTTACGTAGACGGAGCCTTCAACTTAAAAGCAGTCCTTGTCACCGTATGTGTACTGCTGACTGTAGTATTGATCTCTATTTTTGCAAAAGGTATTTTTAACTTAATGCCCATCTTGTTTGCAATTATCGTCGGTTATATTGTCAGCTATTTTATGGGATTCTGCAATTTCACTGCAGTGGGAAGCGCCCATTTCTTCTCCTTCATGGATAAGAGCGTAATGGACCAGCTGCTCTGTGCACCGGTGTTTAAGGCGGATGCTATTTTGGCAATTGCCCCCATCGCTCTCGTGACTATGGTAGAGCATGTAGGTGACATCACGACAAACAGTGCTGTAACAGGCCAGAACTTCATGGTAGATCCCGGTGTGCACAGGACACTTTTAGGTGACGGCCTTGCAACTGCTCTGGCTGGACTTCTTGGAGGACCTGCAAACACCACATATGGGGAAAACACAGGTGTTCTCGCAGTGACTAAGAATTACGATCCGTCCGTGATCCGCATTGCGGCGTGCTTTGCCATCCTTCTGGGTATTTTTGGCAAAGTAGGAGCTGTGATCACAAGTATTCCGGGTCCGGTGATCGGAGGAATCAGTATCGTCCTTTACGGAATGATCTCTTCTGTAGGTGTCAGGATTCTGGTCAACGAGCGGCTGAATTTCGGTAATAGCCGCAACTTAATGATTGCTGCAATCATCCTTGTCCTTGGTATCGGTTGTGACAGTATTCCTGTAACAGGAACAGTTACTATTTCCGGACTGGCTCTTGCAGCAGTAGTAGGAATCATTCTGGCTCTGGTTCTTCCAGAAGGAGAAGATTCTGTTTTAAAGGATTAAAGCATTCCCATAACTGAATAGGAAGAAAAAATATAGGCAACACTCTGAATGCAGGAGGGTTGCCTATTATGTTGCGGAAAATGATACGGAAACAGCAGAAAATGCTTTCTTTTATAAATAAATGGTACAAAACCATTTTGTTGTCTTGTGTTTTTGCTCTCATACTAAATTATAGCGCAGCAGCTGCCCATCGTATGCTTATGCAGCAGGGAATCGCAGAGGAAGTGATCCGTTTTCACGTTCTTGCAAACAGTGACGATGAAACAGACCAGCAGGTAAAATTGAAGGTAAGGGATGCCGTGCTCCTCTGGATGGAGGAGACTTGGGATTGGGGACAAACCGAAGCAGGACGCGAAAAAGCGAAGAAATACATCTGCAGCCATCTGGATGAAATTGAAGCTGTGGCGGATGAAGTATTAAAGGATGTGGGAGTATCCTATAGGGCATCTGCATCTGTAGAACAATGTTATTTCCCGGATCGGACCTATGGAGACTGTACTTTTCCGGCAGGCTGGTATGAAGCACTGCGGATCCGTCTAGGTGAGGCCAAGGGACATAACTGGTGGTGTGTTTTGTACCCGGATCTCTGTTATTCTGACTGCCTGAAGGCAGTTTCCGAGGAAGGCAAGAAAGAAAAATTAAAAGAAGTACTCAGTGTACAGGAATATGAGTATTTGTTGGACCACCCGAAAAAATGGCGCATCTCTTTTCGATGGTTTGACATAGTGTGAGATTCGTTGTAGACTAGGACACAGAAAAAGTTTTTGCCACAGGAAGGAAAAATACTTTTGTGACGAAAAAGAACACAAGGAGGATCATGATGGAATTATTAAATATGATGGAAAAACGCCGCAGTATCCGTTCTTATACGGAGGAGAAAGTAGAGGAAGAAAAACTCACGAAGATTTTGCAGGCAGGACTTTTGTCTGCTTCCGGAAAAGCCATCCGCCCATGGGAGTTTATCGTAGTCCGTGAAAAAGAAACACTTCAATCATTGGCGAAATGCAGGGTGGCAGGTTCCAAAATGCTGGAAGAAGCAGACTGTGCTGTAGTCGTACTGGGCGACAGCGATAAATCAGACGTGTGGATCGAAGACTGTTCTGTGGCAATGGCAAACATGCATTTAATGGCAGATGCCCTTGGTGTGGGAAGCTGCTGGGTGCAGGGAAGGTTAAGAGAGGCGCCGGACGGAAGAATGGCAGAGGATTACGTAAGAGACTTACTGAAATTCCCGGAAAACTATAAGCTGGAAGCCATCCTTTCCCTTGGAATGCCAAAGCGCGGCATGCCGGCACACACTTTAGAAGAGCTTCCTATGGAGAAAATCCACAGGGAAAGTTTTTAGCCGAATTTGACATGAAAAATGGACTGCCCCTATTGGGAGCAGTCCAGTACAGTCAGTTCGCCTGTCACAGAATCCATTACGTAGCCGCCGATATACACATCTTTTGGAATCAAAGGATGGTCCCGCAGCTCGCGCACGGTACTGATCACAGAATCTTCTACATTGTCAAATCCGTGCAGCCATTTCTTGAAATCAATGCCACTGTATTTCAGCATATTGATATCGCTTTGCTTAATGCCACGTTCCAGAAGCATTTTGATCATCTCATCACTGTCCATACCCTGACAGCCGCAGTCGGTATGGCCTATCACCATGACTTCAGTGACTCCCAGCTCTAAGATTGCTACAAGAAGGCTTCTCACCACACTGCCGTATGGATGAGAGATCACGCCGCCGGCATTTTTAATGATTTTGGCATCACCGTTCTTGATGCCCAGAGCAGCAGGCAGAAGCTCCAAAAGACGGGTATCCATACAGGATAAAATCGCAAGTTTCTTGTCCGGATATTTGCTGGTCACATATTTTTCATATGTTTTCTTCTCTACAAACTGTTTGTTGTATTCAAGAATCTGATCGATCATCGGGTACCTCCTTTGCTTTTCATTTTTGTTTTTAGTTTTTGTTTTTAATTTTTGTTTTTAAATCCGGCTCTTTTTCTTAAAGTCGGATCAAGGATCTTTTTGCGGATACGAAGGCTCTTTGGAGTGACTTCAAGGAGTTCATCTGTGTCAATAAATTCCAGCGCCTGTTCCAGACTGAGGATCTTAGGTGGCGTCAGCTTTAAGGCTTCGTCAGAACCGGAAGCACGGGTATTAGTCAGGTGCTTTGTCTTGCACACATTCAGCTCAATATCCTCCGGTTTCGCACTCTGTCCGATGACCATACCGGAATACACTTTTTCACCAGGTCCGATGAAGAGCGTTCCGCGGTCTTGGGCATTGAATAAACCGTAAGCTACAGACTCACCGGATTCAAAAGCAATCAGGGAACCCTGGCTGCGGTACTGCAGATCGCCCTTATACGGTCCGTAACCATCAAAGATAGTGTTCATGATACCATTTCCCTTTGTATCCGTAAGGAATTCACCGCGGTAACCGATCAATCCACGGGAAGGAATACTGAACTCAAGGCGGGTATAGCCGCCCTGTCCCATGCTCATACCTTGTAATTCACCTTTCCTAAGGCTGAGCTTTTGAATGACATTTCCGGAAAATTCTTCCGGTACATCAATATAAGCCAGCTCCATGGGCTCCAGCTTTTTGCCGCGTTCGTCAGTCTTGTAGATAACTTCCGCTTTGCTGACAGCAAATTCATAACCTTCACGGCGCATAGTCTCGATCAGGATGGAGAGATGAAGTTCACCACGTCCGGAGACTTTGAAGGTATCTGTATCCTCTGTATCCTCTACGCGAAGGCTGACATCTGTATTTAATTCACGGAACAAACGATCGCGCAGATGGCGGGAGGTAACATACTTACCCTCTTGTCCGGCCAAAGGACTGTTGTTGACAATGAAATTCATGGAAATGGTCGGATCGGAAATCTTTTGGAAGGGGATGGGATCCGGTGCATCTACCGCACAGATGGTGTCACCGATATGTAAGTCGGCAATTCCTGAAATAGCGACGATGGATCCGATGGTTGCAGAAGGTACTTCCACTTTATTCAAACCGTCAAACTCATAAAGCTTGCTAATCTTAACTTTCTGCTTTTTAGAAGAATCGTGATGGTTCACGAGAACAGCTTCCTGATTGACAGAAATAGTTCCGCGGTCTACTTTGCCCACACCGATGCGGCCTACGTATTCATTGTAGTCGATGGTACTGATCAAAACCTGAGTCGGACCGTTTTCATCACCTTCGGGAGCCGGGATATAATTTAAAATAGTTTCGAATAACGGCTCCATGCTCACCGGCTTATCAGACGGATCAAGCACAGCGTAACCGGCTTTTGCGGATGCATAGACAAAAGGGCAGTCCAGCTGTTCGTCAGAAGCGTCCAGATCGATCAGCAGTTCCAACACTTCGTCAATCACTTCGCTGGGACGTGCTTCCGGGCGGTCGATCTTGTTGATACAGACGATGACCGGAAGGTCAAGTTCCAAAGCTTTGCGGAGAACGAATTTTGTCTGGGGCATGGCTCCTTCAAAGGCATCCACAACAAGGATAACGCCATTGACCATTTTAAGGACACGTTCTACTTCTCCGCCGAAGTCCGCATGTCCGGGAGTATCGATAATATTGATCTTTGTGTTTTTATAAAAGACAGCAGTGTTTTTTGAAAGGATTGTGATTCCACGTTCACGCTCCAAGTCGTTGGAGTCCATAACTCGCTCGGCTACTTCCTGATTTGCACGGAAAACTCCGCTTTGCTTGAGCAGTTCATCAACTAATGTCGTCTTGCCGTGATCGACATGGGCGATGATGGCAATGTTCCTAACATCTTCTCTGATCATAAAATTCTCTCTCTTCTTATATTTATAGACTTTCGTGTACCGATTTAGTTTATCACAATTTTTTGAGATTACAAGTATCAGCTGGAATTTTTTCAGGAAGTACTGAAAAAATTTCATAAAAATAAAAAGATCGGTTCTAAAACGGGTGTAAGCCGAATAAAAATGAATAATATAAATACATGAAGAGATACTTCGTATGAAGGAAGGGAGAACTAAGATTTATGACAGATAAGATTATTGAAAACAATCAGGTATCCATCATGGGGAAAATCGTATCCGGATTTGCATTCAGCCATGAAGTGTTCGGGGAAGGGTTCTACATGGTGGATATTTCCGTGCAGAGGCTCAGCGATTCATCGGATATCATTCCGGTTATGATCTCTGAACGCCTGATTGATGTTACACAGGATTATGAGGGAGAGTACATACAGATCTTCGGCCAATTCAGATCCTATAATAGACATGAGGAAAAGAAAAACAAGCTGGTATTATCCGTATTTGCCAGAGAAGTCAGCTTTGTGGAGGAAGAATGTGATAAGATAAAGAGCAATCAGATTTTTCTGGATGGTTATATCTGTAAAACACCTGTTTACAGGCGGACGCCTTTGGGAAGGGAAATTGCAGACATGCTGCTGGCAGTAAATCGCCCATACGGAAAATCAGATTACATTCCATGTATCTGCTGGGGGAGAAATGCAAGGTTCACATCGGGATTTGAAGTGGGCGGTCATGTGCAGATATGGGGCAGGATACAGAGCAGGGAGTATGTAAAGAGATTGGATGATGAGACAACCGAAAAAAGGGTCGCATACGAAGTATCTGTGAGTAAATTGGAATATTTAGACTGAGACCAGCTATAGCCGGTTTGTGGTATGCATGGTCGTAAGCAACCTCCCCCGCAATGCTTGCAATATACGTAAAGATGTAGTAAAATATCAGAAAAATATGTGACAAAATGAATGTGGGCGTATGATACGCCCATATTCAAAAGTAACAGCAAAGTAAGTGGATGAGGTGGATGATGAGCAGACGATATATTCACATCTTTTGCGGTACAGGCGAAGGGAAGACTTCAGCAGCATTGGGAAAGGGTCTTAGAGAAGCCAGCGAAGGAAAAAGCGTGGTTTTAATACAATTTTTGAAAGAGAGACAGTCAGGAGAGAGCATGGATTTCTTCAAAAGGCTTGAACCGGAGATCAAGCTGTTCCGCTTCCAAAAATTTCCTGAAAACTATGAAAACCTTACGGAACGGGAAAAGGAAGACGAGATCCAGAACATTAAAAATGGTCTGAATTTTGCTAAAAAAGTTCTTGTGACGGAGGAATGTGATGTACTGATCCTGGATGAGATCTTGGGACTGACAGACAAAGGCATTGTCAGATTCGAAGAGCTCCACAGCCTGATTGATGCAGTCGGGGATGATACGGAGCTTTACTTGACGGGTACCAGCCGCTGTGAAGCACTGTGGCCGTATGTGGATGAAGTGACAGAGCTGAATACTTCATATCGTGCAGGGTCAAACATAAGCATTGACAAGACAATT
The DNA here is from genome assembly GCA_022776305.1 of Lachnospiraceae bacterium. Classification (GTDB taxonomy): domain Bacteria; phylum Bacillota; class Clostridia; order Lachnospirales; family Lachnospiraceae; genus Choladousia. The sequence continues at coordinate 7,920 of JALFIB010000066.1, read as the reverse complement.
GAATAGTGCTATAGTAAAGTGAATTTTGAGAATGATAGAGGTTGCGTGATTCAACAGTAAACAGCAGGATGTGTTCGGGCACAGATGAATGTTGTGGAAAGGGGAGAGCGCCGAAAGTTGGCAGTTCCGAAGACTGCTTACTTGGGCATGCAGTGAAAAACTGTATGACTGTCATCGTATTGCGATGGAGAGCTATCTGAAGATTACTATTACAGATTCTTTGGGGGCTGCTTATCACAGCCTCTTTTTTTTCGCAATACAGGGACCATGTGGATCTATTTTATTAAGGAGGAAGATTATGGCAATTTTTAAAGGAGCGGGTGTTGCGATTGTTACACCGATGTATGACAATGGTGAAGTAAATTATGATAAGCTTGGAGAACTCTTGGAGGAGCAGATCGCAGGAGGCACAGACGCGATCATCATCTGCGGTACTACAGGGGAATCTTCTACATTAACTCATGAGGAGCATCTTGATGTGATCCGTTACGCCATCAAAAAAGTGGCAAAAAGAATCCCGGTAGTTGCAGGTACCGGTTCAAACTGTACGGAAACAGCGATCTACCTTTCACAGGAAGCAGAAAAAGCAGGTGCAGACGGGCTTTTACTGGTGACTCCTTACTACAACAAGGCGACACAAAAAGGATTGAAGCTCCATTTTTCTAAGATCGCCGCTTCTGTTTCTTTGCCCATCATCCTGTACAATGTTCCCAGCCGTACCGGATGTAATCTTACACCGGAGACAGTGGCTTACCTTGTAAAAAATGTAAAGAACATCGTGGGCGTAAAGGAAGCTTCCGGAAACATTTCTCAGGTTGCAAAGCTGATGAGCCTTGTGGGTGATGAAATTGAACTGTATTCCGGAAATGATGACCAGATCGTACCGATCCTTTCTCTGGGAGGCTGCGGAGTCATCTCTGTTCTTTCCAATGTCGCCCCGCGCCAGACCCATGAGATCGTAGCTTCTTATCTGGCAGGTGACGTGAAGAAGAGCTGCCAGCTGCAGCTTGAGGCCATCGATCTGATCGATGCTCTTTTCTGTGAAGTAAATCCTATTCCGGTAAAGACTGCATTAAATATTCTTGGCAAAGAAGTAGGGCCGCTGCGCGGACCTCTTTGTGAGATGGAAGAAGCAAACGTTCAGCGCCTCACAAAGGCTATGAAAGATTACGGAATCTTGTAAGCAGGAAAATGATAAAAAACGCAGGCTCAATTGCCGGAGAACTTATAGAATAATGAAAAAGAGGAGCAAATCATATGGTTAAGATTATTATGAGCGGTTGTAACGGTTACATGGGACGCACCGTCACGGATATTGTGGCAGCAGATGCGGATGCCGAAATCGTAGCCGGAATTGACCTTGCCGATCACGGCGATAAGACGTATCCTGTATTTACCAATATAGCAGATTGCAATGTAGAGGCAGATGTAGTGATCGATTTTTCTTCACCGAAAGCTCTTGACAGTCTGTTAAGCTATTGTACAGAAAAGAAAGTGGCTGCAATTTTCTGCACCACGGGCTATTCAGAGGAACAGCTTGCCCAGATCAAAGCTGCGGCTGCCCATACTGCTGTGATGAAATCGGCAAATATGTCTCTTGGCATTAACATGCTGCTGAAGCTGGTACAGGAAGCTGCAAAACTTTTGGCTCCGGCAGGGTTTGACATGGAGATCGTTGAGAAACACCATAACTTGAAGGTGGATGCGCCCAGCGGAACAGCCCTTGCCCTTGCAGACAGTATCAATGAAGCCTTAGACCAAAAATACGATTATACGTATGACCGGTCAAAGGAGAGAAAGCGCAGGGAAAAATATGAGATCGGAATCAGTGCAGTGCGCGGCGGCAATATTGTGGGAGAACATGAAGTGATCTTTGCAGGGCTTGATGAAGTGATCGAATTCAAACACACTGCATACTCTAAAGGAGTGTTTGCAAAAGGTGCTGTACAGGCTGCAAAATATATGGCAGGAAAACCAGCCGGATTTTATGATATGAAAGATGTTGTCTGTGGATAAAAAACCTGGTAAAGTAAGATAGGATAAAAAAGATGTGGCCTTTGCCATATCATATGGAGATTATGAAAAGATTTGGAGGAACCTTAAGATGAAGAAGGTAGTCAAGTTTGGAGGAAGCTCTCTTGCCAGTGCGGAGCAGTTTCGTAAGGTAGGAGAGATCATTCATTCCGACAATGGACGGAGATACGTGGTGCCGTCCGCACCGGGAAAGCGCAGTTCCGGTGATACAAAGGTAACAGATATGCTGTATGACTGTTATCAGTCGTCAGGCGATAGCAAGGCATTGGATATAAAAATAGCAGCGATCGCGGCACGTTATCAGGAGATCATCGACGGGCTGTCTCTCGATGTTTCACTGGATGAGGAGTTTTCAAAAATCCGTGAGGCATTTGTCAACCATGTTGGAAGTGATTATGCTGGCTCCAGAGGAGAGTATCTGAACGGGATCATTATGGCTGCATATCTGGGGTATGAATTCATTGATGCTGCCGAAGTGATACGTTTCGATGAGGACGGTGTATTTGAACCGGAACTGACAAATAAAATCATGCGTGCCCGCCTTGAAGGCGTAGAAAATGCAGTCATTCCGGGCTTTTATGGGGCGATGGAGGACGGAACCATCAAAACCTTTTCAAGAGGAGGTTCTGATATCACAGGTTCTATCGTTGCACGTGCCGTGCATGCTGATTTGTATGAGAACTGGACCGATGTGTCCGGGTTCCTTGTGACAGATCCCCATATTGTAGAAAACCCGGCGACCATTGAGACCATCACTTACAGAGAACTGCGTGAGCTTTCTTATATGGGAGCTACCGTTCTTCATGCGGATGCTATTTTCCCCCTTCGCCAAGAGGGAATCCCCATCAATATCAAAAATACAAACAGGCCTCAGGATCCGGGAACGCTGATTGTAGAGAGCACATGCCGCCAGCCAAAATACACCATCACAGGTATTGCCGGAAAGAAGGGATTCTGTGCCATCAATATCGAAAAAGACATGATGAACTCGGAGATCGGGTTTGGACGTAAGGTGCTTCAGGTATTTGAGGAAAACGGGATCTCATTTGAGCACGTTCCCTCCGGTATTGATACCTTTACCGTGATCGTACACCAGTCCGAATTCATGGAAAAAGAGCAGAGAGTCATTTCCGGTATTCACCGTGCAGTATCACCGGATACGCTGGATCTTGAATCCGACCTTGCACTGATCGCAGTTGTTGGACGCGGTATGCGTGCCACACGAGGTACTGCCGGCAGGATTTTTGCAGCTCTGGCCCATGCCAATATCAATGTCAAAATGATCGATCAGGGTTCCAGTGAGCTGAATATTATCATTGGTGTGAAAAATGAAGATTTTGAACGTGCAGTGAAGGCTATTTACGATATCTTTGTATTGACGCACCTGTAAAATGTGGTGTGAGGTTTCGGTTGATTAGAGATAATGTGAGAACAAGAAGAGGAAAACCACATGCAGGAAGAATTGTTTACCGCCAAAGCGGCACAGTCATTTGCATACGAAATAAAGAAAGACAGCGCAGTAATACGGCGCTGTTTTTCACATGATACGACAGCTGAGATTCCGGATGAAGTGGACGGCTATCCGGTAACGGAAATTGGGCCGTATGCTTTTTCCAGACATCTGGATGAACAGGAACTGGAGAAAGAAATTGATTCGGGACAGGTAAAGCTGTATATTCCGGAAGCTTTCGCCGGTTCCGTACAGCTTTCTTCCCCTCTTTGCGGGGATGATCTGGAAGAGATCCGGTTGCCCAAAGGAATACGGCGGGTGGGCAGGTATTGTTTTTACAACTGTAACCGCCTTCATAGGATACAATTCTATGGACAGCTTTCAGATTGGGGCAGCGGGGTGTTTACAGGATGCCACCATATGGAAAACATGTGTGTTTACACAGATCCGAATGGAAAATCTTACTTAAAAGATGTATTGGATGAGCTTCCAGAATCTCTGCGCGTGCAGTATTTCCAGCAGAAAGACCCGGAAGGCGGAAAGGAGCAATTTGAAGAAGCTCATCTCGTTTTTCCGGAGTTTTACGAAGAAGGCGTGGAAAATACACCGGCCAGGATTTTGGAGACACACGTACATGGCAGCGGAATATCCTACCGAAATTCTTTTCAAAGCAGAAAATTTGATTTTTACCAGTACGATCTTTTATTTCCTTATGCAGAAGCGCTGGAGAGTCCGAAGCTGGTGGCAGACCTTGTGCTTGGCAGGCTCCGCTGGCCGCTGGGGTTAACTCAGAAAGCAAAAGAGCAGTACGAGACGTACATGGAAAAACATACAGAAGAAATTGCCGGATTACTGATAGATGGCCGTGACATGGACGGCATCCGGTGGCTGGTTGAATTTTTAAAAGGGTCAAGTCAATTTGAGAAGTCTATGGCGATGATGGCTGATCATGCATCCAGAGCAAGTTATCCGGAGGCGGTCAGCCTGATCATGAGCAGCGGGCCAAGAGAGAAAAAAGGAAAGAAAAAAAGGCTGGAATTGTAACGGGGCAGAAGTTTTCTAGGTAAATTTCGGGAAATGTACGTTTTGGGTAAAATAGCTATAGATGAGGGGAGGGAGAAGGATGAACCCAGTTTACGAGGAACAAGTGCAGGCTCTTGATTTTATTGATGTATCGAAAGATATTTTGCGCAGTGCAAGAAATGAACTTTATCTGAATATGCGTTTTTTAGATGTGGCGTTGTCTTCCCTTGCCTTTTTTCCTGAACAGGAGATCCGCATCAGCGGTACAGACGGAAAATTCCTTTATTTCCAGCCGGATGCCTTAGTCACATTGTTTCGGAAGGGAAGGCCATCGGTGAACCACCAGTACCTCCACAGCATCATACACTGTCTTTTTTGCCACTTATGGCAAAGGAAAGGAAGAGACGGGGAGTATTGGAATTTGGCCAGCGATATTGCGGCGGAGCATGTGATCGACGGCCTTTATATGAAAGCAGTCCATCTGCCGAAATCTTCCCTGCGCAGGGAGATTTACCGGATGCTGGAGCAGGAAAACAAAGTAGTGACAGCGGAGCGCGTTTACCGTTATCTGTGCCGTCTTCCTCTGCAGAAGGAGCAGCTTGATACGTGGAAAAGGGAGTTCCGGGTGGATGACCACCGCCATTGGGAGCAGGAGGATGACAAAAAAAGCCCAAGCCCCCAGCAGAAGAAGTGGGATGATATCAGGGACAAAATGCAGACGGAGATGGAAACATTTTCTAAAGAAGCTTCCGACGATACCAGAAGTCTGGAGGAACAAGTCTGTGCTTCAAACAGGAAACGATATGATTACAAGGAGTTCTTGCGGAAGTTTTCTGTGCTAAAAGAAGAGATGCAGGTAGATATGGACTCTTTTGATTATATTTTTTACAATTATGGGATGAACCTGTACGGCAACATGCCGCTGATCGAACCTTTAGAGACGAAAGAAGTACAAAAGATAGAAGATTTTGTCATCGTTGTAGATACTTCCATGTCCTGTAAAGGGGAGCTGATCCGCCACTTTTTAGAGGAAACCTACAGTGTGCTCAGTGAATCAGAGGGATTTTTTCGTAAGATCCACGTGCATATCCTCCAGTGTGACGATAAGGTGCAGGAGGATGTACTGGTCACCAATAAGCAGGAGATGCAGGATTACATGGAACATTTTACGGTGCGTGGATTCGGCGGCACAGATTTTCGCCCGGCGTTTATCCGCGTGCAGGAACTGATGCAGCGCAGGTGTTTTACGAAGCTGCGGGGTCTGATCTACTTTACAGATGGATACGGGACATTTCCGGTGAAAAAGCCTCCCTATGAAACAGCCTTTGTTTTTATGAAGGATGACTACCGGGATGTGGATGTCCCTCCGTGGGCCATCAAGCTGATCATTGATACACAGGAATTTGAAGAAGAAATGGAAATACAAAAAGGAATAGGGACGAATGCCGCAGGAGGTTGGAAATGAACATTAAGCGCGCGAAGGAAGAAATCAAAAATACTATTGAAGCGTATCTGTTAAAGGATGAGTACGGAGAATACGTGATCCCACAGATCCGGCAGAGGCCGGTGCTCATGCTGGGAGCTCCGGGAATCGGAAAGACCCAGATTATGGAGCAGATCGCAAAGGAGTGCGGCATCGGCCTGGTAGCCTATACGATCACCCACCATACGAGACAGAGCGCCATCGGTCTTCCGTTTATTTCCAAAAAGGAATTCGGGGGCAGTGAATATACCATAACGGAATATACCATGAGCGAGATCGTAGCTTCTGTATACGAGAAAATGGAGAAAACAGGGCTTTCGGAAGGAATCCTGTTTATCGACGAGATCAACTGTGTATCTGAGACACTTGCACCGGCCATGCTCCAGTTTTTGCAGTGCAAGACCTTTGGAAGCCATGAGATCCCACAGGGCTGGATCATTGTAGCTGCCGGGAATCCACCGGAATACAATAAATCTGTCCGGGAATTTGACGTGGTGACCATGGACCGTGTGAAAAAAATTGAGGTTGAACCGGATTTTGGTGTGTGGAAAGAGTACGCTGTACGCCAGCAGCTCCATCCGGCAGTGATCTCTTATCTGAATACGAGGCCTTCAAACTTTTATAAAATGGAGACTACAGTAGACGGAAGGAAATTTGCGACTCCCCGCGGCTGGGAGGATCTTTCTGCCATGCTGGAGGTGTATGAAAAGCTGGGAAAGAAAATGGATCGGGAAGTGGTGGTGCAGTATATCCAGCACGAGATGGCGGCAAAGGATTTTGCCAATTATCTGGAGCTGTATTACAAATACCAGATGGATTACCAGCTGGATGCAGTCCTTTCCGGTACCATTGATCCTATTCTGTTGAAAAAAGCCGCCCATGCATCCTTCGATGAGCGGCTCAGTGTAGTCAGCCTTCTTCTTTCCAGATGCAGGAACTGTTTCGCAGATCTTTTCCGAAATGATTCCGTGAGAGAGCTTTTGTATGAGAACTTAAAAGTGCTGAAAGATGGGCTTCTGGGAGCTTACAGCAGCCAGCCTCTTTTCTTTGTGGAAGAGATCACGGAAGCGCTGAGAAAAGAAGGGGAACAGAAGAAAAAGGCAGAATTGCTCACAAGGGCACAGGAACGGATTTACCGCAAGACTTACGGAATCTTGGAAGAATACGGAAAAAAGTTAAGAGATGCAAATGCTGCGGACGGTGAAGCAGCCTTCGGATATATAAAAGATTGGTTTGAAGAGTATCAGGATGAACTGGAAAAGGCTCAAGAGGATGGAGGACGGATGCTGGAATACGCTTTTGATTTTATGGAAGAAGCATTCGGGAACGGACAGGAAATGGTCATCTTTATTACAGAGCTGAATAACGATTTTTACAGTGTAAAATTCTTGCAGGAATATGAATGTGAGCGGTATTACCGTTATAATAAGGAACTGCTCTTTGACGAGAGCGGGCAGTCCATCGAGAAGCGTTTGCAGGAGCTGGGGCGGTAAAAGGAGGATACCATGGGGCTTAGACGAGACCTGCTGCTTTTTCCCGGCGGGAAAAAGTATGCATTTACATTGAGCTATGACGATGCAGTGACACAGGATGTACGTCTTCTTGAAATGATGAACCGGTATGGCGTGAAGGGGACGTTCAATATCAACACGGGGCTGCTTGGGCAAAAAAGCTTCCATACCCAGAACGGGAAAGAAGTGACCCATCATAAACTGCAGTATTCACAGATTTTGGATGTCTATAAAGGGCAGGAGATCGCAGTGCACGGCCTGACTCATTTGGATCTGGCCTTGGCAGGAGGGGCAACAGCCTCCTATGAAGTGTCAGCAGACCGGAAGAATATCGAAGATCTGGTGAAAAAACCGGTGCGCGGCATGGCATATCCCTTTGGGACGTACAGCGATAAGCTGGTGGAGCTGCTCCGCCTTAG
>JALFIB010000031.1 GCA_022776305.1 Lachnospiraceae bacterium | reverse complement strand
AATCCTGGGGGATGCCAAAGAGGAAATTGACGGATTCCCGGATCGTTCCGTAGGAATGGCAGAGCTAAAGGGATATGGCTATACCACAGATGATATGTTTCCTCTTCGTCAGAAGATGGCACTGGAGCTTCATCGTGTCGGAGAAAAGGTGTACTGCCTGCAGTCAGATGGCTCCCATGGGGACTATGCCAGCAGAGAGATGATACTGGAACATGAAGGTCTCTATGGAATTGAAAAAGAGGCATGGCAGCGTATGCAGGAGCAGGAGGACGAAATAGATTTTGAGGAAGCTGGATTATATCAACCCCCAATGACAGATCTGGATAGAAACGAAGCATTAAGGATGTTCGATGCGGGGGAGACAGTATTTCTGGTAACCACTTATCCAAGACCGATTGCAGTGCGGGAACGAATGGAGATTGAAAGAGGACCGGAGCGTTATCAAATGGAGAGAGAAGATGTGGAACGGATCAGGACGTTGGAGAAACGGATACAGGAGTATCCACAGATAAAGTCACTGAAAGAGGCGAGACTTCTTCTGGGGACAGAAAACAGGTATGGAATATACCAGATCATAGACGGCAGCCCCGGCAAAGAATATGAATTCATGGATCTGAATTTCATTGAAAGGCATGGGTATCAGGTGAGAAAAGAGGACTATGAGCTAATCTATTCGGTTCTTCCGCATTTCTACGTACAAGTATCATTCCTATACATCAACTTTGCCGATAACAAATGGCTTCCGCATCGCCCATACATGGTGCGCTTGACCATCTTTAAGCGACTGTTAGTCCCTTCTACAAAACCATTGCTTTTATCACTTGAAACTGCGTTTTCAACTGCTTCAATATCTTTCTCTAATCCTTTGGCAAAAGAAGCAATTTCCTTTATCGTCGATTTTTTATAGCGTTCTATAAACAGGTATAACAAAGGAATATTCTTCTTGCTAAATATCGTTCGGAATTCTGATACGCAGGCACTGATTTCATATAAAACATCATATTTTTCCCAAAGTGATTTTTTATGCATGTCCGTCAGCTCGATTCCCATCCATATATGGTTAAAGATCCCGGCACGTGTTATATAGTCAGCATCCATACTTTTCCTGAATCCAGTGCGTTTTGTACCAAGGCTGTTTCCGCCAGAACGATATTTGGATGCAGGTATGTTGCATTCTTCACATAACTTCCTTATATAAATTTGTGCATTTGTTTTTGTACCTGTATATCCTTTTTCTGTAATATGTCTGATTATATCAGCCTGATGGATTTTAGCTTTCAGTTCTTCTATTATAATATCTCTGAACGGATCCAATTTGCTTTTCCCCCTTCTGCCATGACGGCATAGTATTATTGGCTCCCCTTCACGATATTTCTTCACTGTTCCAATGTCTTTCCCAGTTCTCCTTGCTATTTCGGCAATCCCAAGTCCCTGTTTATACATTTCCTGTATCTGTTGGATTAATAATAAACATTTCTCCTCCCCGGCAGTCAAGTTATCCACAATGTCAGTGGTTTTTTTTACGGTCTATGGATTTGGGATTTTCTTGATGTTGTTCGCTTTTTTCCGGGATGGTTGTTTCCTTTGCATGAGGAATAGCAGTCGTTGCTGGTACTTCTCTCCCAAGTATTTTATTAACTGCCTCCAACAGGTTTTGGTGTAAATGAAAACGATCGGCAATCTGCATTGCATCTGGAAGAACTTCTTCAATTGCTCGTGCATAAGCACTTGCTCTGTCCCTTGTAATCGTTGTGACATGCTTGTTTTGTTCCAGCCAGGCTTTTAATGTATTTTCATTACGTCCCTCTAATATCGCAACCGGAGCATGGGTTTCCTCGTCCACAATAATAGTTCCATATTTATGCCGCTTTTTAAAAGAAAAATCATCTACTCCAATACAACTTCCGCAGGAAGGTAATGGCTGCTTATCATAACGCTTAAGTAATGTGCGAATCACAGTGTCTCCGCTAATTGCTATATTCATTGAGTTTAAAATCCTTGCCGCTCCTTCACAGTTCGTTTCCAATGCCAGTTGTGTTACCAAATCAGCAAGCCTTTCCGTCATGCGGCTATATCCGTTAAGAAAACCATTAAAGTTCTCTGTTGTACTTACACAGCTACAATCTGGATTCTCACACTCAAACTCATAGATACTGAGCATAAGAATTGTTCTTTTTCCCCAGACAGGGAGGTCTT
>JALFIB010000030.1 GCA_022776305.1 Lachnospiraceae bacterium | reverse complement strand
TTCCGGAACGGAGAGGGCGATCGCCTTCAGCTCTTCATCCACTGGCTCGCATACTCCCTTGTTGCTGACTACTCCGCCGAAGTATTTGTTCGTCATGGAGATCGTACGGTTTACAAGGTTTCCAAGGGTATTTGCAAGGTCAGAATTCAAGCGTTCCACCATCAGTTCCCATGTGATCACACCATCATTTTCAAAAGGCATCTCATGGAGTACGAAATAGCGGACTGCATCTACGCCAAACACGTCTACCAGATCATCGGCATACAGCACGTTTCCTTTTGACTTGCTCATCTTTCCATCACCCTGCAAAAGCCATGGATGTCCAAATACCTGCTTCGGAAGTGGCAGGTCCAGCGCCATCAAAAAGATCGGCCAGTAAATCGTATGGAAGCGGATAATGTCTTTCCCGATGAGATGCAGGTCTGCCGGCCAATCCTTCTTAAACTGCTCCGTGCTTTCCCCATCACAGTCATAACCGATCCCCGTGATATAGTTGGTCAATGCATCCAGCCACACATAGGTCACATGCTTCGGGTCAAAGGTGACCGGGATCCCCCATTTAAAGGAAGTTCTTGAAACGCAGAGATCCTGAAGACCCGGAAGCAGGAAATTGTTCATCATTTCATTTTTACGTGATACCGGCTGGATAAATTCCGGATGGGTATTAATATGCTCGATCAGGCGGTCTGCATACTTGCTCATACGGAAGAAATATGCCTCTTCCTTCGCAGGCTTTACTTCACGTCCGCAGTCCGGGCATTTTCCGTCAACCAGCTGTGACTCCGTCCAGAAGGATTCACAAGGTGTACAGTAAAGCCCTTCATAAGAACCTTTGTAAATATCCCCCTGATCATACAGCTTCTTAAAGATCTTCTGTACCTGCTTCTCATGGTCCTCATCGGTGGTCCGGATAAATTTATCATAGGAAGTATTCATCAGGTCCCAGATACGCTTGATCTCGCCGGCTACATGATCCACATACTCCTTCGGGGTAATCCCTGCTTCTGCAGCTTTCAGCTCGATCTTCTGTCCATGCTCATCAGTTCCCGTCTGGAAAAACACATCGTATCCCTGCTCCCTGCGGAATCTTGCAATACTATCCGCCAAAATGATCTCATACGTATTTCCGATGTGCGGTTTTCCTGATGTGTACGCAATGGCAGTCGTCATATAATACTTTGGTTTGCTCATTTCATTTTCCTCCTTCTTATTTCCCAATACCTGACAGCTATGCCTGCCACAAGACCAGTTTTTATGCTTCTCCTTGTGGACACCGCTGCCACAAGACCAGCTTTTATGCTTCTCCTTGTGGATGCCGCTGACACAAATGGCACAAAAAAAAGCTCTGCCTTCTATATCTAACCTTAGAAGACGAGCGTGCCCGTGTTACCACTTCTTTTCATCCGCACCTCACAGTACGGACCTTAGCGGGTACGAACCTTTTCTGATTTCTCATACCCTTCCGCTGTAACAGGCGGACCTGTCGCAGCCTGACAGCAATCCCTGCTTGGCCGCGCCCCTCCGGAGCCATCTTCCCCATGATCTCTCGCGCTCCCTCTCACCAACGGGAGATTCTCTGTAACAATCCTTCGTGGGTACTCTTTCCTTCATCGGGCTTTTCCTCCGACAGTCATCCTTTCTTTCTGTCCGTCTGCCGGATACATATCTAAAATCTAGCTTACCATGCAGGGTTTTTTCTGTCAAGCTTCGAAATTTATCGTTCCGCCATTTTTCGTTCTGCCATTTTATCGTTTCGTCATTTTCGTATCCGTTCACCCTTTCATCCACAGACCACCTTCTTCGAACGCTGAATTGTTACTCATTTTCCCCTCTCCACAATCATAAACTGTCTCAAGAATCATTTTCGGAGTTCTCTATGTCCGAATCCTTTTCCCAGCCTTGTGCAAATACAGCACGCCATCCGGAAAAACCATATAATAAAAATGCCCAAAAATTCATGAAAAAGCTTCTCCGCCCGTCGCTGCTGTTTGTAGCTGCTCTTTTGATTTTTTTGTCATTTTTTCGCCTGCTTCCATCACCATTTATCTTCCTCCAGACGCAGGATGAACGTTTTGAACGCTTCGATAAACAAATATTTTGCAACGAAATGAGCGGCAGCTCTTTAAATATGCACTACACATTGGCAGACCCTTCGGCTTATGGAATTGAGAAGCAAAGTGTTTCTTTAGGAGACGCCAGCCTAAATGCCCGGAAAAACGCCTGTGCTTCCATTGAAAACTACCTGAAACTGCTAAATAGCTTTGACTACGACAAGCTTTCCAAAAAGCATCAGCTCACTTATGATATCTTTCAAAATTATCTGGAAACAGAATTATCCGGAGCCGACTATCTCTTATATGATGAGCCGCTGAGCCCTACGCTTGGTGTGCAGGCGCAGCTTCCTATTCTCCTTGCGGAATACACCTTTCGAACGAAAGGTGATATTGAAGATTATTTATCACTGCTCTCACAGATTCCTGATTATTTTACTTCCATCCTATCCTTTGAACAGGAAAAGGCCGCAGAAGGCCTGTTTATGGGACGTGGGTGTGCAGCCGATGTGATCAACCAATGCGATGACTTTATTAAAAATCCAGAGCAAAATTACCTGATTGATATTTTTAATGAAAAAATTGATTCCTACACGAATCTGACGGCTGATGAAAAAATTTCTTTTAAAAACCGCAACAAAGCTATTTTGGAGGGCTATGTGATCCCCGCTTACCAGCAGCTGAGTCATGCAGTTACCTCTCTATGTACCGCCTCAAAAAATGAAAAAGGACTGTATTATGATCCGGCAGGTACGAACTATTATCAGTATTTGATCAAAAGCACTGTAGGTGACAACCGTCCTGTGGAAGAAATTGAGGAAGCCATCAAAAAACAGATGGTGGCAGATTTTTCTGACATCCAGGAATTATCCAATCTATCTAAAAACCTTTCCGAAGGTGAAAATCCCACGGCTTCTTCCCTTTCCCCCGAAGCCCTTTTAGATGACCTGCGCCAAAAGATAACAAAAGATTTTCCCCTTTCTCCAAACGTCTCCTGTGAAGTAAAATACGTACATAATTCTCTTCAAGATTACTTAAGTCCCGCCTTTTACCTGACACCGGCAATTGATGATTATGAAAATAACGTAATCTATATCAATCCTGCCAGTAAATATAATTCATTGGAACTGTACACTACCCTTGCACACGAAGGTTATCCGGGACACCTCTACCAGTCAGTCACGTTCCAGAGCCAAAACCCTGATCTGCTGCGCAACCTTTTTGACATCGGAGGCTATACAGAAGGCTGGGCTACTTACGTTGAAATGTATGCTTACTCGTTGTGGGAAGAAGATCCGGACTATGCTGCCCTCTGCCAGAAAAACCGGTCTTTTACCCTTGGTCTGGCTTCCCTTTTGGACATAGGGATCCACTACCGCGGTTATTCTCTGGAAGAAGTAACCTCTTTTCTTGAAAAGCTGGGGTTCCAATCCTCCACCGCCCAATCGCTGTACCGTACCATCCTGCAGTCCCCTGCCAATTACCTGCAATATTACGTGGGGTATCTGAATTTTTGTGATCTCAGGGATACTGCAAAAGAAATCCTGAAGGACCGTTTCTCCCTGAAGGAATTCCATCGCATCATCCTCGAGATAGGGCCGGCACCTTTCGATATTCTGAAAAAGCAGATGGTCCGGTCATTATCGTCCTGATTCTAAAAGGAGGCAGTATGAAATTTGTTCTTTATCTCTCACAGATGATCATTCCTTTTCTTATTTTTTATATCGTTGGCTGCGGTATCCTGTCCAAAGTGCCTGTCTATGACAGCTTTATCCGGGGAGCTGGCGACGGATTAAAAACAGTCGTAAAAATCGTCCCTACTATGATAGGACTGATGGTCGCATCCGGCGTACTGCGTGCTTCCGGTTTTCTGGATTTTCTCGGTGGACAGCTGGGCAGTATTTCTTCCGCCATCTCCTTTCCCGGAGAGTTAGTCCCTCTCACGATTCTGCGGATGTTTTCATCCAGTGCAGCCACAGGACTTTTACTGGATCTATATAAAGAATACGGCACCGACTCCCATATCGGCCTGACTGCCTCCCTGATGATGTGCTGCACCGAAACGATCTTTTATACCATGAGCTTATATTTTATGACCGCAGGCATAAAAAAAACACGCCACACACTGTGCGGCGCACTTCTTTCAACATTTGCGGGCATCGCTGCCAGCGTTATGTTAGCCAACCTGATGCTGGCGGCTTAATCTCACTTTGCCTCAGAGCCGGATGTGGATGCTTCCGGTTCTTCTTTTGGTTCTATTTTGATTCTATTCGGGGTTCCTTTTTGATTCTTCTTATGCTTCTGCCTTCGGCTCAGTTGTGGCTTCTTCTTTTACCTTCTGCTCTGGCTGGGCCGTAGTTTCTTCTTTTATTTCTGGCTGAACCGCAGCCTCTTCCTTTACCTCTTTCTTCGGCTGGACTGCAGCCTCTTCTTTTACCTCTTTCTTTGGCTGGACTGCAGCTTCTTCCTTTACTTCTTTCTTCGGCTGGACCGCATTCTCCTCTTTCGCCATCTCTGCGTGCAGGTGTTCTTCTTTTTGTTCATTGACGATCTCCCAATGAATCAAGATCGTGAGAACTGCACGAAGCACAATGATACCTGCCACGATATAGATCTCTTCAAGGTTTCGCACGATAACCGTACGAAGGATCTCGCTGCCAAGCTTAAACTCTAATCCCATCGCCAGACCTTTTGCTAAGATCAGCCTGGTATCCGGCTCACGGCGCACATAATTCACAATTCCCTGAATACCGGCGAAAGTGATCACACCCACTCCGATGTATTCAAAAAGCAGCATCGCATAACTAACAAATGAATGAAGTATGGTCTCTAATATTTCCATAAATAGTCCTCTCTGAAGTAAATTTCTTTTTTAGTATAGCCTTAAACTCCAAGAATAGCAAGCAAGAATTAAATTGCGGTAACTTTCCCTTTGTGATATACTGATTAAGATGATGTTAAGGTCAAAAGATGCCATACGGATTGTTCCGTGCTTCGCACTCCCACAATCCTGCATCATTAAGATTTAGTTCATTACAAAAGGAAAATGTACATAATTCATTTATAGTATCGACAATATAAGTAGGAGGAATCCAATGGGAAACATAGCAATTGTAACGGACAGCAACAGTGGTATCACACGTGAGTTAGGCAAACAGCTTGGCATTTATGTTCTTCCAATGCCATTTTATATCAATGAAAAATTGTATTATGAAGACATCAGTTTATCTCAAAAAGAATTTTATGGATTTTTGAAAGAAGACGCAAATATTTCCACTTCCATGCCATCTCTTACAGATGTCACCGATCTCTGGGATAAGTTGCTGAAAGATTACGAGGCAATCGTCCATATCCCCATGTCCAGCGGGCTGAGCGGTTCCTGTAATGCAGCACAGATGATCGCGCAGGATTATGAGGGCAAAGTATTTGTTGTGGATAACCGTCGTATTTCTATCACTCAGAAACAGTCCGCCATGGATGCAAAAGCGCTTGCCGATGCAGGATGGGGTGCTGCTGAGATCAAACAGTATCTGGAGGATACTGCAGGAGATTCCAGTATTTACATCACCCTCTCCACTTTGTATTACTTAAAAAAAGGAGGCCGCATCACTCCTGCCGCTGCTGCGCTTGGTACCTTGCTCCGCCTCAAACCTGTCCTGCAGATCCAAGGTGATAAGCTGGATGCTTATGCAAAGAGCCGTACCATGAAGGCTGCACGGACCACCATGCTGGAAGCCATCCAGAAAGACTTCCGTGAGCGTTTCCATACCTCTCCGGATGCACCGGATATGAATCTTATGCTGGCATACACAGGATTGGATCTGACAGAAGCAAAATCATGGGAAGCAGAAGTACAGGCTACTTTCCCGTCCCATACGCTTATGAATGATCCGCTGTCCCTCAGCGTTTCCTGCCATATCGGAGACGGCGCCATTGCCATCGCATGCACGAAAAAGCTGCCGGAAGATATATTAAATAAGTATCAGTAAATCTTTCTTACGAGTCAAAAGGGAAGCCGTACCCGTTCTTTTGAGGTACCGCTTCCCTTTTTCATGGGTTTTATGAATTTCATGACTATCCAAGCCAAGCATGACTGTCCATGCCAAGTATAACTGTCTAGGCTGAGCAAGTTTTCAGCGAAACGGATATTCACAATCCGCTTCGCTACTTACATTTGTTAAAGCTTACAACGTCTCTTTTTTCTGTAACATACGCCGAGGATCATTACTGATACCGCCATCAGAATCACATAGAACGTGATCGGAGTACCGTCGCCTGTCTGGGCAGCCACGCTAGCCTCACCATTTCCGGAAATCATTTCATCGGATCCCAGATAGTTTCCGTCCTCATGTAAAATCTGCTTCCAATCATCAGCAGTCACAGACCCGTAAACAGAGTTCAGAATGATGGTCTGGATCTCCCGTTTCTCCGGTGTAAAAGCTGCAGTAGAGTTGACAAGTTTGATCTCATATCCGAATCCCTGTTCGTTTTTAATGACCTTTCCATCCTTGTCCACTTCTGCCACATAAATAGTAGCGCTGGATGATGATCCCAGATTCAAAGAGAGCTTCAGAGTCAGTTCACTCTTATTTTCCAGTTTCATCGGAATAGGTTTTGTATAAGGAGTCGTAAAATTCGAATCTTTAAACAAGCCGACGTAGAATGTCTCATTTACTTTTTTCTGAAGCGTACCCTGATATACCTTCTTCGTCAAATACAACGTCACTTTAGAAGCCTTCGGCTGGTTTGTGATCGTAACAGAAGCAT
>JALFIB010000007.1 GCA_022776305.1 Lachnospiraceae bacterium | reverse complement strand
GGTAGATAGGGCAAGGGTGGAAGTGCAGTAATGCATGGAGCTGATTGCTACTAATAGGTCGCAAGCTTATCCAAAAGAACGGTAGGGTAACAAAGTAAAAGGTGTAGGGTATTATGTTCTGTATGTGGTTTTGAAGGTATGTGAGAATGGACACAAGAATTTAATCTTGTGTCTTTTTTTTATGATTAAGTGCTTTGATATAAAAAATTCTCCTTTTATCTATAGGAGAATTTTTAAAATAGAAACAGATTACATTTGCACTTTTTCTGTGAAAAAATGTTGTTCAATATATGCAGCGACGCCATCCTCTTCATTACTTAGAGCGAAGTCATCCGCCACAGCTTTGACTTCAGGAATGGCATTTGCCACAGCAATCCCTAAACCGCAAGCTTTTAACATTTCTACATCGTTTTGATCGTCCCCGAAAACAGCAATTTCAGACATGGAAAGATTCAAATGATCTGCCAGTGATCTTAAGGCACTGGCTTTTCCTGTATTGTGCAGCAAAAATGTATAGCGGTTTTCACCGCGATAGTGCAGGAGTTTGCAATATGCCTGGGAAGCGATATGTTCAAGCAATTCAGGTTTTGTTGGTTCGACCACAATTTTATAAGCATCTTTCTTGAAAGAAGGAGTAAATTTAACAACGTCAAATTCAGAATAGGGAGCGATAGCATAATCCACTTGGGTAAAATTACGATATACTTTGTTTTGGGCGGCTACAGAAATACGGATACCAGGATCTTGCTTCTGAAGTTCACAAAGTAAAAAAGAAGTACGCTCCTGACCAAGGGATGTTCCAAACCAAAAATCATGGCCCCGATACACCATTGTTCCGTCATTCGTGATCGCATAATCTGTCATCAACTTTTCCATAAAAGGCTTTGCACCATAGTAAAAACGGGCAGTTGCAATGGAAGTAGCAATACCGTATTGGGAGCAGCGGCGGAATACTTCAGCAGTATAAGAAGAAACACTGCGGTCGTTTCGCAGTGCTGTGAAATCCAGATCTGTGACTATAAGCTTGATGTTGTTCATAATATCCTCCAAGAAAGATAAATTATAATAAGTATACAGAAAAACAATTTTTTTATCAAGAAAAAAGGTCGAGAATCTTTTTCATATATGTTAGTATAGAAGATATTATATTGAAATACGAGGAAGAAAAATGAAAACATTAGTATTAGCGGAGAAACCCTCTGTTGGAAGGGATATTGCACGTGTACTTCACTGTAACCAGAAATCGGATGGTTTTATAGAGGGAAAAGATTACGTTGTTACATGGGGGCTGGGACATTTGATTGAGCTGCAGCCGCCGGAAGGATATGATAAGAAATATAAAGAATGGAAGGCTGATGACCTGCCAATTATGCCGGAAAAGCTTCAGACAGTTGTGATTGGACAGACTGCGAAGCAGTATAAAAAAGTGTATGCACTGCTGAACCGCAAAGATGTGCAGAATGTGGTGATTGCTACAGATGCAGGCCGGGAGGGTGAATTGGTAGCTCGCTGGATTTTACAAAAGGCAGGGTGCCATAAGCCGTGCAAAAGACTATGGGTTTCTTCTGTTACGGATAAAGCGATCCGGGAAGGGTTTGCGAATTTAAAGGATGCAAGAGAGTATGAAAATTTGTTCCGGGCGGCAGTATCACGGGCGGAGGCAGACTGGCTGGTAGGGATCAATGCAACAAGAGCACTGACGTGTAAATATAATGCACAGCTTTCCTGCGGACGTGTACAGACGCCGACGCTGGCTATGATCGCAAAACGTGAAGAAGAAATAAAAAAATTTCAGCCCGAGAGCTATTATACTTTGACGGTAGATTGCCAAGGCGTGCGATTCCAATGGAAAGATATGGGATCCGGCAGCTGCAGGACATTTTCAAAAGAACGCGCAGAAGAGATGAAAAAAGAGATGCAGGGTAGCAGCTTAAAGATCACGAAAGTGGAGAAAAAGCAGAAAAAATCCTATGCTCCTTTACTTTATGACCTGACAGAACTCCAAAGAGAATGTAATAGGAGGTTTGGTTATTCTGCAAAGGAAACGCTGAATATTATGCAGAGGCTTTACGAGAACCATAAAGTATTGACTTATCCGCGAACGGATTCCAGATATCTCACTTCGGATATTGTGCCCACATTGCGGGAACGTATAGATTCCTGCGGTGTAGGTCCTTATAAAACCATTGCAGCTAAAATAAAGAATAAAAAGTTTAGTGAAAAAATGGCATTTGTAAATAATGCAAAGGTTTCAGATCACCATGCGATTATTCCTACGGAAGAAGTGCCGGAGCTGTCACATATGACGGTCGATGAGAGAAGAGTGTATGATCTTGTGGTGAGACGGTTTTTCGCAGTATTGTATCCTCCCTTTGAATATGAAGAGACAATCCTTACCGCAGAATCCACTGTCAGAGCAGGTGTAAAGGGAAAGACTCTTCAGTTCGGGGCAATGGGTAAGACGGTACTTTTTTTAGGATGGAAAGAAGCATATGGCGATATTTCAGAAGAACAAGAAGAAAACGAAGATGAGATAAGAGACCAGATTTTACCTTCTTTTTCACTGGGACAGGTGCTTCCTGTGAGAGCCGTTTTGTGTAAAGAGGGAAAAACAAAACCTCCTGCACGTTTCCAAGAAGCCACCCTATTATCTGCAATGGAAAATCCGGTGAAATACATGGAAAGCAGCGATCGGGATCAGGCAAAAACATTGACTGAGACAGGTGGATTAGGGACAGTTGCCACACGGGCAGATATTATCGATAAGCTTTTCGGAAGCTTTCTTATGGAAAAAAGAGGGCAGGAAATCTACCTTACCGCGAAAGGTAGGCAGCTGCTGCAACTCGTCCCGGAAGACTTAAAAAAACCTGAATTGACTGCGGATTGGGAGATGAAACTATCCCGTATCGCCAAAGGTAGTATCAGGCGAGATACGTTTATGAAAGAGATACGCAGTTATACCATAGACCTGATCAGAGAGATCAATACGCAGGAAGGGACTTACCGTCATGAAAATATGACAAACAAAAAATGCCCGAACTGTGGGAAAAGGCTTTTAGCAGTCAATGGGAAAAATGCAAAGCTGCTGGTGTGTCAGGACAGGAATTGCGGATACCGTGAGACTGTCTCAAGGCTTTCAAATGCCAGATGCCCGGTATGCCATAAAAAGATGGAGCTTTCAGGGGAAAAGGAGAATGCTACCTTTTTCTGTGCCTGCGGTTATCGGGAACGATTGGAAAAATTCAAGGAGAGAAGACAGAAAGAAGGTGCCGGGGTGACAAAACGTGATGTGGCAGCTTATATGAAAAAACAGCAAAAAGAATCGTCCGAGCCGGTAAACAATGCTTTCGCAGCTGCTCTTGCGGGAATCCGGCTGGACGAAAAATAAAAGGTAATCTTATTGTGAGATCAGAACAAGGGCTTCCAGTGCAGTCAGGATTTCATTCTTTTCTCCTGCGGCCGTGGCATCTTCTCCAGATTTATAGGAAGAGATCCCTTCCGTGATATTGGATTTCCACTGGACGACTACGTTCAAGATACTGGCTGCCTGGATATCCCGAAGGGCGCTTACCGCAAAAATAGCTGCTGTTTCCATATCAGAAGCCAGAACGCCCTGTTTTGAATAATACATGTCGATCTGGGCTTTCTGGTTTAAATAAAGGGCATCATGGCAGCGGGTAGATCCGATTGCGTAGGGAATCTGCAATTGTTCAGCAGCCATCCGGCATGCATTTTGCAGTTTTTCGTCTGCATAGGCGTAAGAGATCTGAGGCTCTTCACAGGGAAGGTTTTCTTCCAGCTGACGTATAAATTTTTCTGCCTGCAGATAAGTCCGGCTTGTCCCGTCATCGCAGACGGCACGGTCGCACAAAACCAGTTCTCCTAATGGATGGCCGCTTTGCAGCGCACCGCAGCTTCCGATGCGGACGATATGTTTGATGCCAATGCAGGCAAGCTCTTCCACACAGATTGCAGCGGAAGGACCGCCCATTCCGGTGGAGATGGCAAGAATGCGTGTACCTTTGTATGTGCCTGTGATGCTTTTGTACTCCCTGTTAAATGCTTCTTCGTGCACATCTTCAAGATATGCGGCAATGGCATCTACACGGGCAGGATCACCGGGCAGGATCGCGCAGGAGCAGTTGATACTGGAATCAAGTTGGATATGAGGCATTTTATTCATATGTAGCACCTTCTTGTTTTCATAGATTTCTTTTTTTCCAGCGTATCATTTGTCAAGAGGAATTGCAAGTGCATAAACAATAGAAAAAGTGAAAAAATAAACAGCGAGGCATCGGGAATAAGAAGCACTACGGGAAGGAGATTAGGATGAAGAAGAAAGATTTGCTGCTTGTGATCGATATGCAGAATGTATACATGCCGGGGCAGGAGTGGGAATGTCCTTCTATGCCAAGATCTATCGATGGTATCATACGGTTGTTGGACAGCGAAACAATAGGGCAGGTAGCTTTTACAAAGTTTCAGGCACCGGAGCAGCCGGTAGGCACATGGCAGCGATACAATCAGGAGTATAAGGAGATAAATGAGGATCCATTTTGCAATGAACTGGTAGCAGCCCTGCAGCCGTATGCAAAAAAATATCCTGTGTTTGAGAAGTCTGTCTATTCCTCTTTTAAAATTGAAGAACTCATTGCCCTTGCAAAACAGTCAGACCGGGTATTTCTTAGCGGTGTGGTGGCAGAGTGCTGTGTAGCGGCTACGCTTCTTGAGGGAATCGACCTAGGATTTGAGATCGTTTATCTGACAGATTGTATCTCGGGACAGAGCAGGGAAAATGAAGAGCGCATCAGGAAACTTGCGGAGAGCTTTTCACCGATGCACGTTCAGGTGACGGACAGTAAAACATATCTAGATTAAGAATTGAAATAAAAAAGCACTTCGTGCATAGATGCGCACGGATGCGAGAAGAGTTTTTTTGCTTCGCAAAACGCATCCGGCGCGAAAAAAGTGTGCTTCCTGACGCTTTATAAAGTCGCGAGAGTGTGCGAAGCACACTTTTTTATAAGTTATAGGACAAAGCGACTCCTTGTTCTGTCGACGAGAAGAATGGATATTTGACGACCGTAGAGAATTACGGAAGTCTTTTCCCAGCAGCCTGATACAATTCATACCATTCACTGCGGGTAAGGGGAATATCAGAACCTTTGCAGGCATCTTTCATGCGCTGAGGGTTCATAGTGCCAAGGATTACCTGAATGTTGGCCGGGTGGCGTGTGATCCAAGCCACTGCGATGGCTGTATCGGTCACTTCGTATTTTTGTGCCAGACGACGGATCACTTCGTTCAATTTTCCGAAATGCTCCATATCGCCGAGGAATGGATTGGCATGGGAGGAGCTGACGAAGCCGGACTGCTGGAACGGTGACCAGGCCTGGATCGTCATATCGCGAAGTCTGGAGTATTCCAGTACGGAACCTTCTTTATCATATCCTTGGGCAATGTCCATGTTTGCTGCAATTCCGGAGTCGATCATCAGAGAATGGGCAATGCTCAGCTGGAGCTGATTGACTTCAAGTTTGAAAGGAACGTATTTCTGCAGCAGTTCTACCTGCATTGGTTTGTGGTTTGATACGCCGAAATGGCGGACTTTTCCTTGTGTATGAAGGATCTCAAAGGCTTCTGCCACTTCTTCCGGCTCTACCAGCGTATCCGGCCTGTGCAGCAGGAGAAAGTCCAGATACTCTGTATGTAAACGTTTTAAAATGCCATCGGTAGCCTCCAAAATGTGTTCTTTTGAAAAATCATAAGCGCCCACTTCACCTTTTACGATACCGCATTTTCCTTGAATGATCATTTTTTCACGGATAGACGGATCCATAAGATCAACGGCTTTTCCGAATATTTCTTCGCATTCTCCCCGATGTCCCGCACTTCCGTATACGTCTGCATGGTCAAAGTAATTGATTCCTTCCTCTAAAGCAGTGCGGATCATTTTTTCTGCCTCTGTCGGGGTCTTGCCTTTCAGTCGCATGCAGCCCATGATCAGGTTGGATGCTTTTACCCCAGATTTTCCCACTTCAATATATTTCATGCAAAATCCTCCCTTGTTTTATATAATTATCATTCTTTTATTATAAAGTAGACGAAAGGGTGAGGCAAGGAAAACTTTGGAAATTCCCCCGCTGTATGTACAGCAGAGGAATGGAAGATTAATACATTTTGTTAAGGAAGTTTCACATTGAGGTAGTTCCTGCCGGAGAGGGTTTTGTTAGTAGAGAGCAGCAGGAGCAGGAGGATGCAGCCAAGAAGGAAACCGACCCATCCCCAAAGTGCGGTGAGGATCAACAGCATGATCCGCATGAATTTTACGGCATAACCAAGTTCAAAATTGGGCTGGGTATAGTTAGCAATGGCGACAAAAGCCATATACAGCATGATCTCGGAGTTAAACCATCCGGAGTTAACGGAAAATTCACCCAGTACCAGACCGGCAAAAACACTGAAGGAAGTGCTCAGCATGTTTGGCGTGTTCAGTGCGGCCAGTCGCAGGCCGTCGATGGCAAGCTCCAGTATTAAAAATTGGTAGATCAAAGGGATGTTGACCACATCTTTTACGGCGATAAAATCAAGAGCAGGCGGGATCCACTGGGGATATCTCATAAAAAGGAGAAAGACAGGTGTTAAAAAAACGGTCAGCAGCAAAATGATCACCCGGGATATTTTCAGGTAGAGAGAAGTCCAGGCCGGAAAATAATAGTCGTTTGCTTCCTCGATCATGTCGAAGATGGAAGTGGGGAGGATCATAGCAGCGGGGGAGTTGTCCACCAGTATCGTGACTTTCCCTTCCATGATGCAGGCAGCTGCTGTGTCTGGGCGCTCAGTAAATTTGAATTTTGGAAATGGGTTGTACCATCTGGAGCCGATCAAGGCTTCTGCAAGGCTTTGCTGGTTCATACAAAGGTCAGGAGTCTGGATCGATTGGATTTTTTTCCGTAAGTTGGACAGAAGGTTCGGATCGACTAGATCTTTCATGTAGCAGAGCACCACATCGGAGCGGGAAGAGGTGCCCACTTCCAGCATTTCCATGACAAGGCCCGGATCGCGGATCCGACGCCTTATGAGCGCTGTATCGAATACTACAGTCTCTACAAATCCATCCTTTGAACCGCGCAGTGATTTATCTTTTTCCGGTTCTTCCACGCTGCGCATGGGATAAGTCCTGCAGTCGATTGCGATCCCGGCCTCGTATCCGTCAATAAAAAGCACCAGAACACCGGAGAGGATATTCCGGATGATCTGGTCATAATCACCGTAAATATCTACTTCGACGTAGGGGATACAGTTTTGGGAAAAGCAGGTGGCATCGGAAGGCATATCGGATTCCTGTATTTTCAAAAGGGAATCCATGATCTTCAGCATGGTTTCATCTTTTAGCATACCGTCAAGAAAATAAAATGAGGCATCCCTGCCGCCGATGCGGATATCCCGCTGGATCAGGTCAAAACTTTCCTGAATGGGCAGAAGATGTCTCATTAGTTCTCTGTTTTCACTTATTTCCTTACAGACATTCTGTATTTCTGGCATTATTTCGGTCCTCCGTTTTATATTTGCACGTCGGAAGAACATGCTGTCATCATAAAAGTAGAATGTCCGGATTTTCTGTTTTTATACTTTTTTAACCGAAGCAGTTATTCGGTTAAAAAAAGTAGCGAAGCGGATGGCGAATATCCGCTTGATCACAGGAAGGAAACTCAGGCTTCCCCGTTTGCTACGACCGGTGTAGGCCGTCTTGAATCAAACACAGAGGAGGCTTTGAACATATTGTCTAAAACGGTGGTTGCACCGATGCTGGACTGGTAGAGCATGTAGCCGTCCAGATTGATACGGCCCTGCCTTACGTAATTGCTCCGGATCTGTACCCAATAAGGAACGGAACCGTCTACGTTACAGTAGAAGTTATAGCCTGCGCTCTTAAAGTATTGGAACTTTTCATTATCACTGCTGTAGTCCTGCCAGTCGCCGATGTCATTGCCGTGTGCAAAAATAATGGTATCCACGGGGCCTACAATATTCTGGACATTATTGACCCATTTCGTGTTGTCACGTTCCAGATCCTCTACTGTTTTGTTCGTCACACTTAAGTGTCCCCAGGTATGGCTGGCAAATTCCCATCCGCTTTCTTTAATGGCATTTGCCACTTTTGTAGCTTCCTCAATCTCACTCTGGCGGTTAAAGTCTGGATGTTCACTCAGCCATTTGCTCTGGTCTTCCATGAGGTGTTCGCGTGTTTCATAATCTTCATCGGTACGGTACCCGAAGACACCATTGTAGCCGGTCAAAGCAATGAGGCCGCGGGCTCCCTTGTAAGCGCCGTCAGGGTGTTCTTCCAAAAAGGTATTCAGCCGGGGAACTACGTCAAAATCCCCTACCTGCTCGGTGCCGTCAGAAGAGACGTAGTGACATTTTACTTCTCCGTTTTCGTCTATGATAAGCTTATCCGGATATCCGGCAGCCTCGTAGGAGTGGTAGTAGCTTAGGTCGTCTACAGAGAGGACAACCGCTTTTTTCCCGGGCGGCAGCAGCAGGTTGTTATTTGGTGTGAACGTAACGTTTCCATTTTCATCGGTGCTTTCCACTACGAGGTCACGGAGGCGAACGAAGACGTAGCCGTTGTCATACATGGCCTGCGTGATCTTATCAAACTCTTCCACTGTAGTCATCCAGGCATTCATGCCGTCCGCCTGGCCTTGTCCCATCACCGATGCGCTGAATGCCCGTTCCGGTTCATTCACAAGAGAATGATAAAAAATGTGTGGTACGGTTGTCACATCTACAGCCACACAGGAAGCTTTTGTGGTTTCATATTCTTCTATGGCGGAAGTTATCTCAGCGTTAGCTTCATAAGAAGGTACTGTTTTTAACAGTTGGATCGCACCGTCATAGTCGTATCCCATAGCTAAAAGCTTTGCTTCCTCCAGAATAGAAGTTACCTCGCCGGAAGAAGCGCCGGATGTGTCAGAAGGTTCTGTTTCCGAAGGAAGGTTTTCTTCGGAAGCTGTTTCAACTTCTGTTTCCACAGGCTGTGTTTGCTGCAGTTGCTCTGTCTGGGTATTTTCCTGTGTATTTTGTGTCAAGGTGTTTTGGTTTGTATTGGAAAAACCATCTTTGAGAAAGAATTTCAATCCGGCAAAAACACCAAGGGCAATAATTGCTAAAAATACAATGATAAAAATAGCTTTCTGTATGGCTACTTTTCGTTTTCGTTTTCTTCTCCGCTCTCTGCGGCGCATTTCATAATCATCAAGCTCAAAATCTTGATCGAAATTTTCATTCATCAAGCAGATCCCCCTTCTATTATCTTCTGAAAACTGGTGTAATGACAGTCTAGCACAGATACTATAAAGTAGCAAACGATTTTACTGAAGTTGACAGAAAAATCCATATGATTTATGATGGTTCAAAACCGGTTTTCGAGTGGGTTTTGAACAGATAAGTAACGTTTGGAAAAAAAAGAAAGACAGGAGTAATTTATGGAACAGAATATATTGGATGTAATAAAAAATGCTGAAATGTTTCTCGTTGGGATAGGGGATGAGTTTTCCCCGGCGGTGGAGGAAGAAGGATCTGATTTTCTTTCCATGTGCAGGAAAAGTAAGTTTTATGAAGAAGTAGGAGAGGATCATGAGATCTTTGGTACTTATGATACATTGCGCAGCCTGATCGGCGTGAGACCTTACTTCGTGGTTACCATGAATACAGATGATCTGATCTATCGTTCTTCTCTGGAAGATGACTTGATCGTGGCTCCCTGCGGAAGTATGGGAAAGCTGCAATGTAAAGAACATATTGTAGATGCAAAAGAGATTCGGGACAGGGTAATGGAAACGGGAGATGAATCACTTGCTGTGTGCCCAGTATGCGGACAGCCTTTAGCTTTCCACACCGTATCAAATCCCGGCTATCTGGAGCAGGGGTACCTGCCCCAGTGGGAAAAGTACACAAAGTGGCTGACCTGTACCTTGAACCGGAGGCTTTGCATTTTAGAATTGGGAGTGGGGTTCTCTTATCCGCAGGTGGTTAGGTTCCCATTTGAAAAAACAGCTTTTTATAACCAGAAAGCCACATTGATCCGGGTAAACAGTAAGTTACCGCAGCTTCCCGAGGAACTGGCTCATCGCGGGATCAGCATCCGGGAAAACCCGTTGCAGTTTTTAAAAGAGTTCTGATGTTTCGAGAATATTGGGCAGGTCATTAAGTCATATAACCACTCATGGGTAAAAACATCGTGGTTAATGACTTTTGATCTGGCATCTTATGAATAAAATGTCAAATTATAGCTATTCAATGAAGAAAGAAACATAATTGTACAAAAATTATAAATAATCATTGAAATATATTCAAAACTTGTGTATGATAGATATATCTTAAAAGTAGAAACTGTGATCTGCTGATTCTTATACGGAGGTGTATCTATGGAGACCAGAGCGACAAAAATTCACTCAAGTATTAACCCCAATGCCATTATTCGAGTAATTCCGGGACATTTTGCGACGAACCATTCTCATATCAACCATTACGTAGATATGACGATCATGAAATCAAGAAAGAGTGAAGCGGCAGCAGCAGCTTCTGTACTAGCCAGAAAATATTCCACCAGTACATATATTGATACGATTATTTGTATGGATGGCTGCGAGGTGATCGGGGCGTATCTGGCAGATGAGCTGACAGCTTCCGGTATCATGTCATTGAACCAGCATAAGACTATGTACATTGTTACTCCGGAGGTAAATCCCGGCGGACAGCTGATCTTCCGTGACAATATGCAGATGATGATAAGCGGCAAACACTGTCTTCTTTTATTGGCTTCCGCCACGACAGGACGTACCATTGCCCGTGCAGTAGAGTGTGTTCAGTATTACGGCGGTATTGTAGAAGGAGTATCTGCGATCTTCAGCGCCAGTGATAATGTACAGGGAATCGATATCAACTACATTTTCGGTGGGAATGATATTGCGAATTACAGGACTTATGATGCATCCCAGTGTCCCATGTGCGCACGGAAAGAAAAGATCGACGCCATTGTAAACAGCTTCGGTTATTCAAAACTGTAAAAAGATTCTCTATTCAAAACAGTAAAACAATTTTCTTGTATCATAGAAAAGAATATGCTAAATTAAAAAGGAATGCTGCGATGACGCGGCACTCCTTTTTTACATTATATTATGAGGAGTGACAGATTATGATTACAATTGTGGATTATGATGCCGGGAACCTGAAAAGTGTGGAAAAGGCTTTGGATTTTCTGGGAGAAAAGCCTGTGATCACGCGGGAAAAGGAGGAGATCCTAAAAGCGGACAAAGTGATCCTGCCGGGAGTGGGAGCTTTTGGTGATGCCATGGAAAAGCTTCACCAGTACGGCCTTGTGGATGTGCTCCGGGAAGTAGCGCAGAAGGGGACGCCTCTCCTTGGGATTTGCCTTGGTCTGCAGCTATTCTTTGAATCAAGTGAAGAATCACCGGGAGTGGAAGGACTTGGTATTTGTAAAGGAAAGATCCTCAGGATTCCCGATCAGGAAGGGCTGAAAATCCCCCATATGGGATGGAATTCTCTTCACTATGACAATCCGGGAAGGCTTTTTGAAGGGATTCCGGAAAATTCTTACGTATATTTTGTACATTCTTATTATCTGAAAGCGGAAGATCCGGGTATCGTCACAGCGTCCACGGAGTATTCCACACATATTCACGCCTCCATAGAGCAAGGAAATGTCTTCGCCTGCCAGTTCCATCCGGAAAAGAGCAGCGATGTGGGCCTTGGGATTTTGAAGAATTTTATAAAGATCAAAAAGGAGGAGTGCTAAATGTTTACGAAAAGGATCATCCCATGCCTTGACGTACATAATGGCCGTGTGGTAAAGGGAGTAAATTTTGTAAATTTAAAAGATGCAGGAGATCCGGTGGAGATAGCCGCCGCTTACGATAAGGCGGGAGCGGATGAACTGGTTTTCCTTGACATTACAGCTTCTTCTGATGCAAGAAAAACAGTGGTCGATATGGTCCGTGAGGTGGCCAAAAAAGTGTTTATCCCATTTACAGTAGGCGGTGGTATCCGCACTGTGGATGATTTTAAAATGCTGCTGCGTGAGGGGGCAGACAAGATCTCTGTCAATTCAGCTGCCATCATGAATCCTGACTTGATCAGGGAGGCTGCGGAAAAATTCGGCCGCCAGTGCGTGGTAGTAGCCATCGATGCCAGAAGACGTCCCGATGGATCCGGATGGAATATTTATAAAAATGGCGGACGGGTGGATATGGGTATCGATGCTGTTGAGTGGGCCATGAAAGCAGACAGCCTTGGCGCAGGGGAGATCCTGTTGACCAGTATGGACTGTGACGGTACAAAGGCAGGGTACGATATTGAACTGACGCGCACTATTGCAGAGCATGTTTCTGTTCCGGTGATTGCATCGGGAGGAGCAGGGACCATGGAGCATTTTTATGATGCACTCACAGAAGGAAAAGCAGATGCAGCCCTTGCCGCATCACTGTTCCATTACAAGGAGCTTGAGATCCGCGAGGTAAAAAAATATTTGCGGGAAAAAGACGTATCCGTGCGTTTATAAAATACCTACGGGAAAAAACGTATCCGTGCGGTTATAAAATACATGCGGAAAAAGACGTTTCTGTGCGATGATATAATACATGCAGATAAAGTGAGGAGGGACACAGTATGCCGCCGATTTCAAATGACTGGCTTGTTCCGCTGAAACCGGAATTTGGAAAGCCCTATTATGCGAAACTTTATAAAATTGTAAATGAGGAATACAGGACGAAGGTGATCTATCCTCCGGCAGACGATATTTTTAATGCCTTTGCATTTACGCCATTAAGTGAAGTGAAGGTAGTGATATTAGGTCAGGATCCCTATCATGAGGAAGGGCAGGCCCATGGCCTTTGCTTTTCCGTAAAACCGGATGTGGAGATCCCGCCTTCGCTTGTGAATATTTACAAAGAATTACATGAGGACTGCGGCTGCTATATCCCCAATAATGGTTATCTGACGAAATGGGCAAAGCAGGGCGTATTGATGCTCAATACCGTATTGACTGTCCGCGCCCATCAGGCAAATTCTCATCGGGGGATCGGTTGGGAAGAATTTACAGATGCGGCGATCCGCATTTTAAATGAGATTGACCGGCCCATCGTGTTTATTCTGTGGGGGCGTCCGGCGCAGATGAAAAAATCTATGCTGAATAATCCGAAGCATTTGATTCTGGAAGCACCTCATCCAAGCCCGCTGTCTGCATATCGTGGATTTTTTGGCAGCAGGCCTTTCTCACGCACCAACAAGTTTTTGGAGCAAAATGGCATTGCTCCTATTGATTGGCAGATTGAGAATGTGTAAGTCGGATGTTTGTTTTCAACGTTGACATAACAAAAAGCTGATGCAGAACGTAAATTGTTTGCATCAGCTTTTTCATTATTCTACATTAGAAACGTATCGGTTTTATTCCTGTATCAGATGCTTTTGTGCAGTGGACAGCATCAGCTTGATACGGTTCAGCTGGTTTACTTCACTGGCGCCGGGATCGTAGTCAATGGCGACTATATTGGACGCAGGGTATTGTCTGCGCAGCTCTTTGATCACACCTTTTCCTACCACATGGTTGGGCAGGCAGGCAAAAGGCTGGGTGCAGACAATGTTGTTTACGCCGGAATGGATCAATTCCAGCATCTCTCCTGTGAGGAACCATCCTTCTCCTGTCTGGTTGCCAAGGGAAACGATATCCTTCGCCATTTCACCTAAATGTTCGATTTTTGTAGGCGGATCAAAATGTACGCTCTTTTCCAGTTCCTCCGCTGCTGCCGAACGAAGCTTTTCAAGAACC
Organism: Lachnospiraceae bacterium; assembly: GCA_022776305.1. Taxonomy (GTDB): domain Bacteria; phylum Bacillota; class Clostridia; order Lachnospirales; family Lachnospiraceae; genus Choladousia. The sequence continues at coordinate 19,542 of JALFIB010000007.1, read as the reverse complement.
ATGATGCCGAAGTTAGCGATCATTGCCGATTTCTTCTTTGTCCCCAGATATTCACTCTTGAAGTTCTGGTTGTAGAAGCAGTAGAGAAGGAAATCCATCAAGTCAGGTACGACCGCCTGTGCCCCTTCTGCTTCCAGAAGTTCTACGAGATGGTTGTTGGCGGCAGGCATGAATTTTACAAGGATCTCTCCTACGATACCCACTTTTGGTTTTTTTGTATCTGTGATTGGCAGCGTGTCAAAATCACGGATGATCTCACGGCACATCTTCTTAAACTGGCCATAAGAGGGCTTGCCGGAAACAAATTCACAGCAGCGGTCTTCCCATTTACGGAATAATGCATTTGCCGATCCGGGTTCCTGCTCATAAGGACGCATGCGGTAGAGGCAGCGCATGAAAATATCGCCGAATACCAGAGCAAACATACAGCGTTTTACAAGCTGGTAACTGATGGTAAAGCCGGGATTGCTCTCAAGGCTGCTCAGGTTCAGTGAGATAACGGGAATATCCGGAATTCCTGCTTTTTGCAGTGCACGGCGGATAAAACCAATGTAGTTGGATGCACGGCAGCCACCGCCCGTCTGAGTCATGATCACAGCCGTCCGGCTCAAATCATATTTGCCGGAGAGCAGTGCATCCATAATCTGCCCGACGACCATCAAGGATGGATAACAAGCATCGTTGTTTACGTATTTTAATCCCACATCTACAGCTTTGTGGTTATCATTGCGGAGAAGCTCAATGTGGTAACCGGAAGCGTTCATGGCTGACTCCAGCATTTTGAAGTGGATCGGTGACATCTGCGGGCAGAGGATCGTATAATCCTTCCGCATCTCCTTGGTGAAGACGGCACGGTTGATATTGGCCGGTACGATCTTGCGTTGTTCTTCTTCATGCTGCTTGCGCACACGGATCGCAGCGATCAGGGAACGGATACGGATCTTTGCGGCACCAAGGTTGTTGACTTCATCGATTTTCAGGCAGGTATATATCTTGCCGGAATGGGATAAAATATCATTCACTTCATCGGTGGTGACGGCATCAAGACCGCAGCCGAAGGAATTCAGCTGGATCAAGTCTAAGTCATCTCTTGTCTTCACGTAATTGGCTGCAGCATATAAGCGGCTGTGGTACATCCATTGATCCAGCACCATCAAAGGCCGTTCCACCGGATTCAGGTGAGAGATGGAGTCCTCCGTGAGCACTGCCATGCCGAAGGAATTGATCAGCTCCGGAATACCGTGGTTGATCTCAGAGTCAATGTGGTAGGGGCGTCCGGCCAGAACGATCCCGTGCCTTCCCGTTTCTTCCAGATATTTTAATGTCTCTTCTCCTTTTTTGTACATTGCCTCACGGGTCTTTCCAAGTTCATCCCAGCCGGCTTTTGCAGCTGCTGTGACTTCATCGGCAGGGATATCCGGGAATGCGTCCTTCAGCCGTTTTGTGACGGTGTCCAGATTGGTGAAAGCAATAAAAGGATTCTCAAACCGGATATGTTCTGTCCGGAGCGCTTCCACGTTATTTTTAATGTTTTCCGCATATGACGTAACGATGGGGCAGTTGTAGTGGTTGGGGGCGTCTTCAAACTCCGTACGCTCGTAGGGGATACAGGGATAGAAGATGTATTTGATTCCTTTTCGGATCAACCATTCTACATGTCCGTGGGCAAGTTTTGCCGGATAACATTCGGATTCGCTTGGGATGGATTCAATACCAAGCTCGTAGATCTTTCTCGTACTTGGCGGGGAAAGGATCACACGGTATTTCAGTTCCGTAAAAAAGCGGAACCAGAAAGGATAGTTTTCATACATATTTAAAACTCTGGGAATTCCTACGATACCTCTTGTAGCTTCATCCTCCGGCAGGGGTTCATAGGAAAACAGCAGTTTATTTTTAAATTCAAATAAATTCGGAATATTGTCTTTATTCCTTTGTTTGCCGATACCGCGTTCACAACGGTTGCCGCTGATATACTGGCGTCCGCCGGAGAAACGGTTGATGGTAAGGCGGCACTGGTTGGTACAGCCTTTACATTTGGCCATGGAGGTAGTGTATTCCAGAGCATTGATGCGGTCAATAGAGAGCATCGTCGTCTGGGCTCCCTCCTGATATCGTTCTCTTGCAATGAGGGCAGCTCCGAATGCACCCATGATACCGGCGATATCCGGGCGGATGGCCTCGCAGCCGGCGATTTTTTCAAAACTCCGCAGGACACCGTCATTGTAAAAGGTACCGCCCTGAACTACAATATGGTGGCCGAGCTCAGAGGCATCTGAGACTTTGATTACTTTGTAAAGTGCATTTTTGATGACAGAATAAGCAAGGCCGGCAGAGATATCAGAGACTTCTGCCCCTTCTTTTTGTGCCTGTTTTACCTTGGAATTCATAAATACAGTACATCTGGTACCAAGGTCAATGGGATGTTTGGCAAACAATGCGGCTTTTGCGAAATCCTGAACAGAATAATTCAGGGATTTTGCAAAGGTCTCGATAAAGGAACCGCAGCCGGAAGAGCAGGCCTCATTGAGCTGTACGCTGTCTACCGTATGGTTTTTGATCTTTATGCACTTCATGTCCTGACCACCGATGTCCAGGATACAGTCTACCTCGGGATCAAAGAAGGAGGCAGCGTAGTAATGGGAAACTGTCTCTACTTCCCCTTCATCCAGCATCAAAGCAGCTTTGATCAAAGCTTCCCCGTAACCGGTGGAACAGGACCATGCAATATGGGCATCTTCCGGAAGCCGATCATAGATTTCCTGAATGGCTGTGATGGTGGTGCGCAGAGGATTTCCGTTGTTGTTGCTGTAGAAGGAGTACAGCAGGGTTCCGTCTTCTCCCACCAGAGCAGCTTTTGTGGTGGTGGATCCTGCGTCGATTCCTAAATAACAGTTTCCTTTGTATGTTGCAAGGCTGCCGGTGGCTACTCGGTGACAGCTCTGCCTGGATAAAAACAACTCATAATCTTCTTGGGAAGAGAAGAGGGGCTCCATCCTTGCCACTTCAAACTCCAAATGGATGGTACCGGAAAGCTTCTGGTTCAGGGCACCCAGCGTAGTGGCACAGTCTTCTTTGGCATTTAACGCAGAACCGATGGCCGCGAATAAGTGTGAATTTTCTGGGGTGATGGCGTGCTCGTCATCCAGATTCAGCGTGCGGATAAACGCAGCGCGAAGTTCGGAAAGAAAGTGGAGCGGACCACCCAAAAAAGTAACATGGCCGCGGATAGGTTTTCCGCAGGCCAGACCGCTGATGGTCTGGTTTACCACTGCCTGGAAAATAGAGGCAGACAAGTCCTCCTTGGTGGCGCCGTCATTGATCAGGGGTTGAATGTCTGATTTTGCGAAAACGCCGCAGCGGGCAGCGATAGAGTACAGGGAAGAATAACTTTTCGCGTATTCATTCAGTCCGGTGGCATCCGTCTGCAAAAGAGAAGCCATCTGGTCGATGAATGAGCCTGTACCGCCGGCACAGATTCCGTTCATACGCTGCTCCACATTCCCGTTTTCAAAATAAATAATTTTGGCGTCTTCACCGCCAAGCTCGATGGCAACATCTGTCTGTGGGACAAAATGCTCCAGAGAAGTGGCAACGGCGATGACCTCCTGCACAAAGGGTACCCCTAAATGATTGGCAAGCGTCAACCCGCCGGAACCGGTGATGACCGGTGAAACGTCAAGGTCTCCCAATAAATTTACTGCTTCTGAAATTAAAGAGGAGAGTGTCTCCTGTATATTTGCATAATGACGTTTGTAGTCCGAAAATAATAATTTATGGTCAGGACTAAGAACCGCTACTTTTACTGTGGTGGAACCGATGTCGATTCCGAGTGTATGTATAGATTTTGTCATTATCATCCGCAGGCGTAAGCCCGCGCCTCCTTATCGTGTTGCGATGTGCTAAACTATGTTCTGCAGTTTGGCCATTTATTCCGTAGCACAGAAGTGTGCATAAGCCTTGTTGCAAAATGGCAAAACTATAGCTTCCATATTATACGACAATTTTTTTGAAATATCAAACTGCTTGCAATATGAAATAAATCCATATATACTTTATTTCTAAGGCAAATTGGACAAAAAAAGTTAGGTTTTAAGAATCGGAAGGAAAAAGATGACAGACAATATTTTTCACATAAAGAAAAATTAGATCAAATATCAGACAAAAAGAAGTAGATTACAGTTATTAAATGACTCATAAAATATTTCTTAAAAATCCGGAAAAACTTTGTCAAAAATGATGAATGAGTCTGCAGAAAAATGTTTGCCTGAAAAGAAAGGGGAATAACATGTATCGAGTTTTAAAACGGGATGGAATGGCAAAAAGGGCAGAGTTGTCTACCGTACACGGAACGGTCCAGACACCGCTTTTTATGAATGTGGGTACGGCTGCGGCGATTAAAGGTGCAGTTGCTACTACAGACCTAAGAGAGATCGGGACGCAGGTGGAGCTTTCCAATACGTACCATCTCCATGTGCGTCCGGGAGATGAGATCGTTAAAAAAATGGGAGGACTCCACAAGTTTATGAATTGGGACAGGCCGATCCTGACAGATTCCGGTGGATTTCAGGTCTTTTCTCTTGCAAGCCTGCGCAAGATAAAAGAAGAGGGCGTTTATTTCCAGTCCCACATTGACGGCAGGAAGATTTTCATGGGGCCGGAGCAGAGTATGCAGATCCAGTCGAATCTGGCGTCTACCATTGCTATGGCCTTTGACGAGTGCCCCTCCAGTGTAGCAGACCGCACATACGTGCAGAATTCAGTAGACCGGACCACACGGTGGCTGATACGATGCAAGGCGGAGATGCAGAGGCTGAACAGTCTGGAAGACACCATTAATCCCCACCAGATGCTTTTTGGGATCAATCAGGGAGCTGTCTATGATGACATCCGCATTGAACATGCGAAAAGAATCTCAGAGCTTGATCTGGATGGGTATGCAGTAGGCGGCCTTGCAGTGGGGGAGACACATGAAGAGATGTACCGGATCTTAGATTCTGTTGTACCTTATCTGCCGGCAGACAAACCTACGTATCTGATGGGTGTGGGCACACCGGTGAATATTCTCGAGGCGGTAGATCGGGGAGTAGATTTCTTTGACTGTGTTTATCCCAGCAGAAACGGACGCCATGGACACGTATACACCAATGATGGGAAACTAAATCTATTTAACGCAAAATATGAACTGGATGAACTTCCCATTGAGGAGGGCTGCGGATGTCCTGCATGTAAGAATTACAGCAGGGGATATATCCGCCATTTGCTGAAGGCGAAAGAAATGCTGGGAATGCGACTTTGTGTATTGCATAACCTTTATTTTTACAATCATCTCATGGAAGAGATCCGAGATGCCATTGATCAGGGGAATTATAAACAATTCAAAAAACAGAAGATCGAGCGTTATACACAGAATGAGAAAAATGGAAAATCTGTAGGCTGATAAAAATTTTCCGCGAAAGTAAAGATAAAATTGCATATATTCCCAAAACCGCGAAAAAAGTGCTTGATTCGGGTGACAGGATTGTGTATTATTGTAGAGATAGCTATGGACCGGTAAGCTGCTGCGGAGGCAGGGGTATTCCGGTAAAATTAAAGGAGGAATTATAAATGCTGAATTTATTGTCAGAGGCTTCTGGAGCGGGCAGCAGTATGATGCTGATGATCGTGTACATCTTGATTATCGGTGGAGCGATGTACTTTTTCGCCATCAGACCGCAGAAAAAAGAGCAGAAGAGAATGAATGCCTTAATTGCATCCATGGAAGTAGGCGACACAGTTGTAACTACCAGCGGTTTTTATGGTGTTGTGATCGATATCACAGATGAGGACTGTATCGTCGAGTTTGGAAGTAACAAAAACTGCCGTATCCCGATGAAGAAAGCTGCCATTGCAGAGGTAGAAAAACCGGGGCAGGAATAATCGAATAAATGGAAAACGGATGAAAGTTAGGGGGCTGGGTACAGCCCCTTTTCTATTTTATGCGGTGTTTCAGGAAACTGGGCACGCGTGAAGGATGAATAGGTGGAGGATGAGAATATGAAAGAATTATCACGGCGCACTGCCAATTTTACAGATTCTGTGATCCGAAGGATGACGAGAATATCCAATCAATATGGGGCGGTCAATCTCTCACAAGGTTTTCCGGATTTTGATCCCCCTAAAGCGATCTTAGACCGGCTGCGCCAAGTGGCAGATGAGGATGTACACCAATATTCCCTTACCTGGGGAGCGCAGAATTTAAGAGAGGCTATTGCAAGAAAACAGTCAGGGAGAATGGGTTTTTCCATAGACCCGGACAGTGAGATCGTAGTGACTTGCGGCAGTACCGAGGCTATGATGGCTTCCATGATGACGGTGGCGAATCCCGGCGATAAAGTGGCTATTTTTTCACCTTTTTATGAAAACTACGGTGCAGACACGATCCTTACAGGAGCAGAACCCATTTATGTACCCTTAAATCCTCCCGGGTACGATTTTGACCCGGAAGTGCTGGAGGACGCTTTCAGAGGCGGAGCGAAGGTCTTGATTCTCTGCAATCCCTCAAATCCCTGCGGAAAAGTCTTTACAAGGCAGGAACTGGAAGTGATCGCAGATCTGGTTCGGAAATATGACGCGTATGTTGTGACAGATGAGGTGTATGAACACATCGTCTATGCACCGAACTATCATATTTATTTTGCATCCCTGCCCGGTATGCGGGAGAGGACGATCTCCTGCAGTTCTTTATCGAAGACTTATTCGATTACGGGATGGCGTCTTGGCTATACCATTGCTCCGCCCAAGATCACAGACCGGATCAAAAAAGTCCACGATTTCCTTACGGTGGGCGCAGCTGCACCACTGCAGGAAGCAGTGATCCCGGGATTAGAATTCGGTCAGGATTATTATGATGAGCTGTTAGACCTTTACACGAAAAAAAGGGAATTGTTCCTTCACGGGCTGGATGAGATCGGTCTGGTACACAATGTACCGCAAGGCGCATATTATGTGATGATGGATGTTTCAGAGTTCGGATATGAGGATGACCTGAAATTCTGTGAGGACCTGGCAGCAAAGGTAGGAGTGGGTGCAGTGCCCGGTTCAAGCTTTTTCCGTGAGCCTATCCACAATTATGTAAGGCTTCATTTTGCAAAGAAAGAAGAAACGCTGAAAGAGGCACTGGACCGTTTGTCCTGTATTCGGGAGAAAATGTCCCGTTAAACATAAGCTTCCAAAAGCACATCGATGGAACCGCCGCACACCATGCCTTCCTCCTCTGCATCATTTCCGCTCATGTCAGCGTGGCAGAGGAGGGAGGTTTTTTCTGGATTTAAAAGAAGCTGCAGGGATTTTTGGAACACTTCCGCTTCCAGACAGCCCCCTCCAATGGTTCCTACGGTGCGTCCGTCACGCAGTATAAGCATTTTCGTACCCACATCTCTGGGTGCAGAACCTTTGCGGCTTACGATAGTGGCGAGCACCTTTTGCCCCGGCTCTTTTAAAACAGCCTGAACGATTTCCTTTGTAAATCCGCTGTTTTTGCAGGATTGGTTTTTTATCTGTATCACTTCTGCCATGATGGACACGCCGATCTCTTCCGGTGTCTCAGCCCCGATCTTTAAGCCGATGGGGGAGTGGATGTCCCCGATTATGGCGGGAGAGACCCTGCTTTGTGCCAGAGCTTCTTTGACCTTTGCCGCGCGAAGCCGGCTTCCCATCATCCCGATGTACGCATATTCTTTTGAAGTAATCTGTTTTAAACACATTTCATCGTATCGGTGCCCGCGCGTCACCACCACAAAAAAAGTATCTTTATTTCCGGGAATGGCTGCGAGGCTTTGCTCAAATGGACCGCAGATCACCTGATCTGCGCCGGCCCCTCTGGCATGGTCGGCAAATTTTGGCCGGTCTTCCAGCACGGTGACTTTAAATCCCACCATGCGGCCGATTTTGATCACCGGAATGGACACGTGGCCCCCGCCGCAAATGACCAGATGCTTTTCCTGACTTAGAAATTCGCAGAATACTTGTTTCCCGGAAACAACACAGATACCGTCCTTTTCGAGATCGGGTATTTCTTTTCTATGTTCTGTAAAAAAGCCGTTTTTTCTGGATTCCCAGATGCAGGTTTGTCCGGAAAAAAGTGCTTTTTCTCCAAAAAATTCCGGATCCAGAGCGGTTAAGACCATGTTTGGGGTGCTAGAATCCAGTTCTTCGATTTTTTGAAATAATCCTGTCATAAAGAACTCCTTGTTTTCTGTAATTCTTATGTTTATTTAGGAATGTTACTGCTGTAATTCTTATGCCTATCTTATCAGATTCTCAAAAATCTGGCTAGCTGTTCCGGAACATCTTTGCAATATGAAAATGGAAAAGACTTTATAATATGAAAGTGGAAAAAGACTTGCAAGTACGAAAAAATACAGATAAGATGAAAAAGAATATCCTTTGATTCTTTTGGACAAAGCGTGTAAATCCACGTTTTGCATAAATTTCTGAATAAGAAAGGAAGGAAAACAAAATGAAAAGAAACACGATGAGAAGAAATTTCGTGCCGGTACTGATGGTGGTTCTGATGGCTTTTTGCGTGACTGCTTACGGTGCAGAGGCGGCAAATGGAGAAGCGGTAGAGCTGACTGTATTTGCGGCAGCTTCCATGCCGGAGACACTGACTAAGATCAGCGAACGCTACAAAGAAGAGTGTCCGAATGTAGAATTGGTCTTCAATTTTGATTCATCCGGCACATTAAAGACGCAGATTCAGGAGGGGGCGGAATGTGACTTGTTTATTTCTGCTGGACAAAAGCAGATGGATCAATTGGACATTTCGGCAGATCCTAAAGTGAATACGGAACAGCTTGATTACGTAAAAGAGGATACGAGGATCGATATCCTTGAAAACAAGGTGACTCTTTGTGTCAGTGATACGAGTGATGCCGGAGTGGAAAGCTTTGATGACCTGGCAGCAGCGCTGGAAGAGGGGAACATCCTGATGGCTATGGGGAACAGTGATGTTCCTGTAGGTCAGTACACACAGAAAATTCTGGCTTATTATGGGCTGGACGAAGAAGAATTATCATCCAAAGGCGTGATCTCATACGGAAGCAATGTAAAAGAGGTGACCACGCAGGTTTCTGAGGGAAGTGTGGACTGCGGTGTGATTTATTGTACGGATGCATTTTCAGCAGGGCTTACAGTCACAGACAGTGCTACGCCAAAGATGTGCGGGCAGGTGATCTACCCGGCAGCAGTTTTGAAAAACAGCAGCCATCCGGAAGAGGCAGCAGCATTCCTTGATTTTTTACAGACAGATGAGTGTATGGAGATTTTTGAAGGGGTGGGATTCTCACCTATCCCACAAAATCGGGGGTGAAATCTTGGATTGGTATCCACTTTGGAATTCTGTTCGGATTGCTGCTTTGTCCAGCATCCTTGTGTTTTTTACAGGAATATTTGCGGCCTATTATGTTGCGAAGCTCCCCAGAGGATTAAAAGGGATCCTTGACGTGGCGTTTACACTTCCGATGGTCCTTCCGCCCACAGTCTGCGGGTATTTTCTGTTATTACTCTTAGGTACGAAGCGCCCCCTGGGAATGTTCTTCGCAAAATTTGGGATCCATTTTGTCATGACTTGGTATGGCGGGATTTTAGCATCCGCGGTAGTTGCCTTTCCGCTGATGTACCGGACTGCAAGAGGAGCATTCGAAAGTTTTGATGAGACGCTGTCTTACTCCGGGCAGACATTGGGGCTTTCCAACACATTTATTTTTTGGAAGATACGGATGCCGGCATGCAAGCAGGGAATCTTGGCAGGCACAGTTCTGGCATTTGCCAGAGCACTGGGGGAATATGGGGCCACCAGTATGCTGATCGGGTATATTCCGGGGAAAACAGCCACGATATCCACTACGGTGTACCAGCTTTGGAGAACAAATGATGATCAGGGGGCTTTTCGGTGGGTTCTGGTGAATCTGGCTATATCGGCTGTCATACTGCTTCTTGTGAATATGCTGGAGAATAAAAACAGAAAGGCGGGTGCCCTATGAGTCTGTCTGTCCATGTGAAAAAGAAGATGGGAGATTTTCTACTGGATATTGATCTGGAACATCCTGACGGAGTGACCGGATTGCTGGGAGCTTCCGGATGCGGCAAAAGCATGACCTTAAAATGCATTGCGGGTATTGAACGTCCCGATGAAGGAAGGATCGTGCTGAACGGGCGGGTGCTTTTTGATAGTGAAAAGAAGATCAACCTTAAGCCTCAGGAGAGGGAAGTAGGGTATTTGTTCCAAAATTATGCCCTATTTCCCAATATGACGGTGGAAAAAAATATTTTATGCGGTTTGTGCCGGGAAAAAGAAAAAGCAAAGCGGCGTGACAGGCTGGAAGAAGTGCTTGCGGTGATGGGACTTGCCGATCTGCGAAAGAGATATCCTTACCAGCTTTCCGGTGGCCAGCAGCAGAGGACGGCTCTGGCAAGGATGTTGGTCAGTGATCCGAAGCTTCTTCTGTTGGATGAGCCATTCAGCGCTCTGGATGCTTACCTTCGGGAGCAGCTCCAGACGCAGGTACGCCTGATTTTGGAACGTTTTGGAAAAGATGTGCTGATGGTGAGCCACAGCAGGGATGAGGTATATTACCTTTGTAATCGTACCGCCATTATGAGTCAGGGGCGGGTTTTGAACATGGGATCCACAAAAGAGATTTTTGCAGATCCGGGAAGCCGCACGGCTGCAGTGCTCACCGGATGTAAAAATATTGCATCTGCAAAGAAGACAGGGCCATATGAAATTTATGTACCGGAGTGGGGAATCCATCTTGTTACGAAAATGCCGGTAGGGGATTCTGTCTGTGCTGTGGGGCTCAGGGCTCATTATTTCCATCCGAAGGCGAAAGAAAATGTATTTCCTGTTGAGTATGTGGCGGAACGTGCGGAACCATTTGAAACGAGGATACTGTTTCGCTATGTATCTCAGAAAGCGGGGACTCCGGATATCTGGTGGCGGGTGCCAAAAGACAGAAGCCCACAGGAAATGGTAAAGCAGTTGGGAATCTCATCCCAGAATGTATTGCTTTTATATCCGGAATAGGATTACGGAAGTGCCAGATATGAAATAATTTCGCTGGTATCATTTGACATTTTTGGATCAAAATAGACAAAAGGACAATAAAGAAATTGCAGCAAGGAAAGGAAGCGCAGAAATTGAAATTAATACGAACACAGGATGCAGTGGGGCATGTATTGTGCCACGACATTACACAGATTATTAAAGGAGTGACAAAGGGGGCACGGTTTCGAAAGGGACATATTGTGACAGAGGAGGACATTCCGGTGCTGTTAAGTCTGGGGAAAGACAATCTGTACGTTTGGGAAAACGATGATACGGTCTACCATGAAAATGAAGCAGCGGAGATTTTATGTGGTGTCTGTATCAATGAGAATATGGTGCCGTCTGAAGTGAAAGAAGGAAAAATCGAGCTGTCAGCAGCATGTGATGGCCTTTTCAAAATAGATGTGGAGCGCTTGAACGAGATCAATGAGATCGATCAGGTGATGATCGCCACCAGACATACAAACACCCCGGTAAAAAAAGGTGATAAGCTTCTTGGAACGAGAGTGATCCCTCTGGTGATCAAGAAAGAAAAGATGGAGATGGTGAAGGAATGTGCGGGAGAAAAGCCTCTTTGTACGCTTTTGCCGTATAAATCAAAAAAAGCGGGGATCGTAACCACCGGAAATGAAGTGTATTACGGGAGAATCCAAGATACTTTTACACCGGTAGTGGTTCAAAAATTAAGCCAGTACGGGATTCTGGCAAAAGAGCATATGACAGTCAATGATGAAAAAGAAAAAATCACAGCAGCCATCCTTGCGCTAAAAGAAAAAGGATGTGAACTGATCGTTGTCACCGGAGGTATGAGTGTGGACCCTGATGACCAGACACCGGGCGCGATCAAAGAGAGTGGAGCAGAAGTGGTTTCTTACGGCGCTCCTGTATTGCCGGGCGCTATGTTCTGCCTTGCCTATTTTGAAGATGGAACCCCTGTTATGGGACTGCCGGGGTGTGTTATGTATGCAAATACCACTATTTTTGACTTGATGCTGCCGAGGGTGGCAGCAGGAGAGAAGATCTCCCGAAAAGAAATTACCGCTTTAGGACATGGAGGTTTGTGTCTCGGATGTGCGCAGTGCCACTATCCGGCCTGCAGTTTTGGAAAGATATAAGGGGACGGAATACAATTTTTTGCCGGAATCCTTACATGAAACAGTTGAAAAGTGGAAGGAAATACATTATTATAAAGGGAAAAGCTCTTTTGGGTATGGAATGACAGAAAAGGAGACGCAAAAATGATACATAGAATTGCAGTGATTCCGGGGGATGGAATAGGTCCGGAAATTGTGGCTGAAGCACAGAAAGTATTAGATGCGGCTGCAGCAAAATATGATTTTAAGTTAGATTATACGGAAGTATTGCTGGGTGGTGCGTCGATTGATGTACACGGAGTGCCCCTTACAGACGAAGCTATTGCGCAGGCAAAAGCAAGTGAGGCGGTATTGATGGGATCCATCGGAGGCGATGCGAAGACTTCACCTTGGTATAAGCTGGAGCCCCAGCTGCGCCCGGAGGCAGGACTTTTAAAGATCAGAAAAGAACTGAATCTATTTGCGAACCTTCGCCCGGCATATCTGTATGAAGAGTTAAAGGCAGCCTGCCCGCTGCGGGATGATATCATCGGAGAAGGCTTTGACATGATGATCATGCGTGAGCTGACAGGAGGATTATATTTTGGAGCGAGAGAGACTGTTGTGGAGGATGGCATCCGGAAAGCAACAGATACGCTTGTATATAATGAAAATGAGATCCGTAGGATCGCCATAAAAGGATTTGACATCGCAAGAAAGCGCCGCAGCAAGGTATGCAGTGTGGACAAGGCAAATGTACTTGATTCTTCAAGGCTTTGGAGAGCTGTGGTGGAAGAAGTGGCAAAGGAATATCCTGATGTGGAGCTTTCTCATATGCTGGTTGACAACTGTGCAATGCAGCTGGTCCGCAATCCGGGACAGTTCGATGTGATCCTGACGGAAAATATGTTTGGAGATATTCTTTCTGATGAAGCCAGCATGGTGACCGGCTCCATCGGGATGCTTTCATCTGCATCATTAAATGAGACAAAATTCGGTTTGTATGAGCCAAGCCATGGCTCTGCACCTGATATTGCAGGCAAAGGGATCGCAAATCCCATTGCCACCATCTTGTCAGCTGCAATGATGCTCCGCTATTCCTTGGATCTTGATGAGGCTGCGGATGCGATTGAGTCAGCGGTAAAACAAGTGTTAAAAGAAGGCTATCGCACGGTGGATATTATGTCGGAAGGCTGTACGCAGGTAGGCACAGCTAAGATGGGTGATTTGATCGCCGCGAGAGTCTGAGAAAGAAGGAGGAAAATTATGAGAAGCGACGCAGTAAAAAAAGGAATTCAGCAGGCTCCCCATCGCTCTTTGTTCCATGCTCTGGGACTTACGGAAGAAGAGATGAAAAAGCCGCTGATCGGTATTGTAAATTCCTACAATGAAATCGTTCCGGGGCACATGAACCTGGATAAGATCACAGAGGCAGTGAAGCTTGGCGTTTCTATGGCAGGGGGAGTCCCCAGAGAGTTTCCGGCGATCGCAGTCTGCGACGGTATTGCCATGGGGCATATCGGTATGAAGTATTCCCTTGTGACACGTGACCTGATTGCAGATTCTACTGAATGTATGGCGATGGCTCATCAGTTTGATGCCCTCGTGATGATCCCGAACTGTGATAAAAATGTTCCGGGGCTTTTGATGGCAGCGGCAAGATTAAATATTCCGACGATCTTTGTCAGCGGCGGCCCGATGATGGCCGGACATCTCCACGGAAGAAAACGCAGCCTTTCCAGCATGTTTGAGGCAGTAGGTGGCTATACAGCCGGCAAGATGAGTGCGGAAGAAGTCGTGGAATATGAAGAAAAGGTCTGCCCGACCTGTGGTTCCTGCTCCGGCATGTACACAGCCAACAGTATGAACTGCCTGACCGAAGTGCTTGGTATGGGCTTGAGGGGAAACGGTACGATTCCTGCCGTATATTCCGAGAGGATCCGTCTGGCAAAAATGGCCGGTATGCAGATCATGGAGCTTTTAAAGAAAGATATCCGTCCACGTGATATTATGACAGAAAAAGCATTTATGAATGCATTGACTGTAGATATGGCTCTGGGATGTTCCACAAACAGTATGCTCCACCTTCCGGCAATTGCACACGAAGCTGGGGTAGAGCTGAATGTAGATATCGCGAATGAAGTAAGTGCAAGGACACCGAACCTTTGCCATCTGGCACCTGCCGGTCCTACTTATATGGAAGACCTGAACGAAGCAGGCGGTGTTTATGCCGTAATGAATGAATTAACGAAAAAAGACTTGCTGAACCTTGACTGCATGACAGTGACAGGCAAGACAGTAGGAGAAAATATTTCCGGATGTATCAATAAAAATCCTGAGGTGATCCGTCCACTGGAAAATCCTTACAGTGAGACTGGCGGGCTTGCCATCTTAAAGGGTAATCTGGCTCCGGATTCAGGCGTTGTAAAGCGCTCTGCAGTTGTACCAGAGATGATGGTACATGAAGGGCCTGCACGTGTATTTGACAGCGAGGAAGATGCCATTGCAGCTATTCTCGGAGGAAAGATCGTATCAGGTGACGTGGTTGTGATCCGCTATGAAGGCCCGAAGGGTGGCCCGGGTATGCGTGAGATGCTCAATCCTACCTCCGCTATTGCAGGAATGGGGCTTGACTCAAGCGTTGCCCTGATCACAGATGGACGCTTCAGCGGTGCGTCAAGAGGAGCTTCTATTGGCCACGTATGTCCGGAGGCAGCTGTAGGAGGTCCTATCGCCTTGGTAGAAGAAGGAGATATCATTAAGATCAATATTCCGGAGTGCAAGCTTGAGCTTGCGGTAAGCGATGAAGTCCTTGCCGAGAGAAAAGCAAAATGGCAGCCAAGGGAACCGAAGGTGACCACAGGGTATCTGGCAAGATATGCATCTCTTGTCACATCAGCAAACCGCGGAGCAGTGCTGGAACTTCCGGGAAAGAAAGCTTAAAGAATCGAAAGATTACAGATCATATCGAGTCAAAGGGGACCGCACGGAGAAATCCCCTTTGGCGCATCCAAGATACAATGCAAAAGAAAGGAAAGATTTTCGATGAAATTGAATGGCTCAGAAATTGTGATTGAATGTCTGAAGGAACAGGGCGTGGATACCGTATTTGGATATCCGGGCGGAACCATTCTGAATGTATACGATGAACTCTATAAACACAGCGGAGAGATCCGCCATATCCTTACCTCACATGAGCAGGGGGCAGCACACGCAGCAGACGGATATGCCCGTTCTACAGGTAAAGTAGGTGTCTGTATGGCTACATCCGGCCCGGGAGCAACCAATCTGGTTACAGGAATTGCTACTGCATATATGGATTCAGTACCCGTGGTGGCAATTACGGCAAACGTGGCGGTACCTATGCTTGGACGAGACAGTTTCCAAGAGATTGATATTACCGGTGTGACCATGCCTATCACAAAACACAATTTTATTGTAAAGGATGTCACAAAGCTTGCTGATACCCTTCGTTGGGCTTTCCGGATCGCGCAGGAAGGCAGACCGGGTCCTGTTCTTGTGGATATTACGAAAGATGTAACGGCAGCTGTGACAGATTACGAGCCAGCGGTTCCGGAACCCATCGTAAGAAGCACGGAATACATCAAAGAGTCAGACCTTGATGAAGTTATAAAATTGATCAATAAATGTAAGAAACCGTTTATTTTCGTGGGCGGCGGCGCTGTGATCTCAGATGCGGCTGACGAGCTGAAAGAATTTGCAGAAAAAGTGCATGCGCCGGTTGCGGATTCCCTGATGGGGAAAGGTGCATACAATGGAGAGAGTGAACTGTACACCGGTATGCTTGGCATGCATGGGACGAAAGCGTCCAATTTGGGCGTTATGCAGTGCGACCTTTTGATTACAGTGGGAGCAAGGTTCAGTGACCGTGTCATCGGGAATGCAAAGACATTTGCAAAACATGCAAAAATTGTTCAGATTGATGTAGATCCGGCTGAGATCAATAAAAACATTAAAGTAGATGCCAGCGTTATCGGTGATATCAAAGAAGTGCTGAAGCGGTTGAATGCCCGTATCGAAGACCATCGCCATGATGAGTGGGATGCATCCGTTAAGGAATTAAAAGAGAAATATCCGTTGAAATATAACACAGAGGGTCTGACCGGTCCTTATATTATTGAGGAGATCTACCGTATTACAAAAGGAGACGCTATTATTGTCACAGAGGTAGGCCAGCATCAGATGTGGGCGGCACAGTATTTTAAATACCAGAAACCGCGTACGCTTCTTACTTCCGGAGGCCTTGGCACCATGGGTTACGGTCTTGGCGCTGCCATCGGTGCAAAGACAGCGAATCCGGATAAAGTAGTCATCAATGTGGCAGGTGACGGTTGTTTCCGCATGAATATGAATGAGATCGCTACAGCGGCAAGATATAACATTCCTGTGATTCAGGTGGTAGTCAACAACCATGTTCTGGGCATGGTTCGCCAGTGGCAGACCCTGTTTTACGGAAAACGCTATTCTCAGACAGTTTTAAATGACGCAGTGGATTTCGTAAAGCTTGCTGAGGCAATGGGAGCGGAAGGAATCCGTGTTACAAAAAAAGAAGAGGTGGGACCTGCTCTGGAACGGGCCATTGCCCTCGGAAAGCCGGTTGTTCTTGACTGTATCATCGACTGCGATGACAAAGTTTTCCCCATGGTTCCGGCAGGACAGTCAATTGAGGCTGTATTTGACCAAGATGACCTTGACTAATCTTTAACGAAGTAATACAATATAGAAAATCCGCACTGCGATGGAGTAGAGCGGTAAAGAAAATCGGGCTGTTGCAGCATACAAAGATCCTGTATGGTTTGAAATGAGATCTGGTACAGGAAACCATAAGTCGGAATGTATGGTGCGGCAGCCCGATGGGCATGAGGATTGAGGAGGATGAAAAAATGAGCAGAGTATACAATTTTTCTGCAGGGCCGGCAGTATTGCCGGAAGCTGTGCTGTTAGAAGCACAGGAAGAAATGATGGACTACAGAGGTCATGGGATGTCTGTCATGGAAATGAGCCATCGTTCAAAAATGTTTGATGATATCATTCAGGAGACAGAGGCAGACCTGCGGGACCTGATGCAGATTCCAGACAATTATAAAGTGTTGTTTATGCAGGGCGGAGCCAGCCTCCAATTTGCAATGATTCCGATGAACCTGATGAAAAACGGGGTAGCAGATTATGTGATCACAGGCCAGTGGGCGAAAAAAGCATGGCAGGAAGCACAGAAATACGGAAAAGCAAATGCCGTAGCTTCCAGTGCAGATAAGATGTTCTCTTACATTCCGGATTGCAGTGATCTTCCCATCAGCGAGGATGCGGATTACGTATACATATGCGAGAATAACACCATTTATGGAACAAAATATAAAAAACTTCCGAATACAAAGGGAAAGCTTCTGGTTTCAGATGTTTCCTCCTGTTTCCTTTCTGAGCCTATCAACGTATCGGATTACGGTATTGTTTATGGCGGCGTACAGAAAAATATCGGTCCGGCCGGTATGGTGATCTCCATAGTCCGTGAAGACCTGATCACAGATGATGTGATGCCTTTCACACCGACCATGATGAAATTCAAGACCCATGCAGATGCCGGTTCCATGTACAACACGCCCAACTGCTACTGCATTTATATGTGCGGCAAAGTGTTTAAATGGATTAAATCTATCGGCGGCTTATCTGCCATGAAAGAGCGCAATGAGGCAAAAGCAAAGATCCTGTACGATTTCCTTGACCAGAGTGATATGTTCAGCGGTACTGTGGTAAAAGAAGACCGTTCTTTGATGAATGTTCCTTTCGTCACAGGAAATAAAGAGCTTGATGCAAAATTCGTGAAAGAAGCAGAAGCTGCAGGCTTTGTCAATTTAAAAGGGCATCGCACGGTGGGTGGAATGCGTGCAAGCATTTACAACGCTATGCCCATAGAGGGTGTAGAGGCTCTCGTAAAATTCATGAAAGAGTTTGAAGAGGTGAATAAATAATGTATCGTTATGCTTGTTTAAATCCCATTGCAAAAGTAGGTCTTGACCGTTTTACAGAGGACTACAAAGAAGTAAAAGATATCAGCGAGGCGGATGCCGTATTGGTCCGCAGCGCAAATATGCATGAAATGGAACTCCCGGATACCTTACAGGCGGTTGCCCGTGCAGGTGCCGGTGTGAACAATATTCCGCTGGATAAATGTGCGGAAAAGGGTATTGTAGTATTTAATACACCGGGAGCGAATGCAAACGGTGTAAAAGAGCTCGTTTTTGCAGGAATGCTCATGGCTGCCAGAGACATCATCGGCGGAGCAAACTGGGTAAAAAGCCAGGCCGGCAATGAAGGAATCGCTGCTGCCACGGAAAAAGAAAAGAAGAAGTTTGCAGGAAGTGAACTTCAGGATAAAAAACTGGGAATCATCGGCCTTGGAGCCATCGGCGTACAGGTGGCCAACGCAGCAACTCATCTTGGCATGGAAGTATACGGATATGATCCATATATTTCTGTGGATGCGGCATGGAGCCTTTCCAGAAACATCCACCATATCAATGATGTGAACCAGATTTATGAACAGTGTGATTATATTACAATCCATGTTCCGCTGCTGGAGTCCACCAAAAAGATGATCAACAGGGATGCCATCGCAAAAATGAAAAATAATGTGGTGATCCTGAACTATGCAAGGGATCTCTTGGTAGATGAAGAGGCAGTTCTGGAAGCTATTGAGGCAGGAAAAGTACATCGCTACGTTTCTGACTTCCCGAATACAGTGACAGCGGGAAAACCGGGCGTGATCGTGACCCCTCATCTTGGGGCATCCACAGTGGAATCCGAAGACAACTGTGCAGTGATGGCAGTAAATGAGCTTAAGAATTTCCTTGAAAATGGAAATATCCGGAACTCTGTCAATTATCCCAACTGCGACCTTGGCATTTGTACGGCTGCATCGAGGCTGGCGATCTACCACAAAAATGTGAAGAAGATGATCAGCCGGTTTACGGATGTATTGTCAGACACCAACATCCAGAACATGAGCAATACAAGTAAAGGGGATTACGCATATACTCTGTTTGACCTTGATACACCTGTGTCAGAAGAAGTAGTTTCCCAGCTTCGGGCCATTGAGGGTGTGATCAAAGTCCGCGTTGTGCGTTGATTCGTTTACAGAAGGGATAGATTATGGCAGAAATGAGACCATTCCAATGTGTCAGGCCGGCAAAAGAGTACGTTTCCCGTGTGGCAGCTCTTCCTTACGATGTGTATAATCGAAAGGAAGCTTATCAGGCTGCTGCCAGGGACAGGCTATCTTTTTTAAACATTGACCGACCAGAGACACAATTTGGAGAAAATCAGGATATGTATGCGCCTGAGGTTTACAAAAAAGCCCATGACATG
>JALFIB010000001.1 GCA_022776305.1 Lachnospiraceae bacterium | reverse complement strand
ACTGCATAGCAGCAAATTCATACATAAAAACAAGGTCAAAACAATAAACCACCAGCTGTGGAACACGTCATCCAAACCAAACAGCATCACAGCGCCGGCAGCCTGACGCGAATAATTTGCAGTATACCACGAAGCATCCTTTCCTTGAGGTACAACACTTCCCACGGTACATACAAGAACGATAACCACTAATAAAATGATGGCAAATTTCATGGAACATAAAAACCTGCCTGCTTTTTTTAACTGTTTCACAGACTACCTCCCAACGAATGAAAAAGGAGCCGGAACTCCGGCCCCTTCGCATGTCTTATTTCTATGCTTCAAAAAGTCCCATCGCTTCATCAACCAGTTTCTCTGATTTATCAAGGCAATTTTTTGCAAGGGATGAATTATGTGCACCCTCACTGTTTTCCACATATACAAAATCCCAGTACCACTGCGCATCGCGGTATAAGGAGCGGATATCATTTAATTCTTCTTCAGACATCTCGCCTGCCGCTACGGCATCTGCTAATGCTGTTTTCAACTCAGCAAGTTTTTCTCCCACTTCGCGCTCTCTCGCTGTCACTTCCTCCTGAATCGCTTTGACTTTTTCTGTCATATCTGTATCGCCGTGGCATTTCACACACGTATCAAGGATCGCCTCATTGGCAAGGGGGCTTTCCCAGTTATGGCTTGTATAAGTCACGCCTTCCTCCGATACAGAAAGAGCCATATGGCAATCAGCACAATTCATAGAAGAGGCATGTACGCTTCCATTAAGGTAAGTCTCAAGCTCCGGATGTTGTGCTTTCAAAAGGCCTGTTCCTGTACTCTCCTGTGTCCAATCGGAAAATCCCATTTCATTATAATAGGATAAGATCGCTTCCGGATCCATGGCAGCTACGCTGTCATACGGCATACTTGTGGCCTTTGTATCCGTATCAAAATAATACTCAATGTGGCACTGCCCGCATGCGATGACAGCAGGGTCTATCTCATCCACCGCTTCTCCTAACGCATCGTTTACATAAGAATGGGTCACTACAAGCTTGCCTCCGTCTCCGGCCTGATTTTCATGGCAGTTGTAACAGCTGACATTTTCATTCATCTGTGCGAATGTCTCTTCAAAATCATACTTATAAGCCTCGACACCCATGTCATTTACAAGCTTTGTGTAATCTGGTGTCTTACAGGTAAGACAGTTTGCAAGGGGATGGGGACGCTCTGTAGATGAAACATCCTCCAACGTATACGTATGCGCAACCGCGCTGGTATAGTCCTTTGCAAATCCGAAGCCTTCATATAAAGTTTTTATGTATGGATCCTGCTCAAGATAATCGACACGGTAATTGTTTTCATCATTCTGCTTATAAGATGCTACAATCTCCGGGTATGCATCCGCCCACTCATCTGCAGTCACAACACCATTTTCATTCGAGGCTTCCGGGGCATTTACCTGCTTATATGCTATAGCCCCCGGCACCTTTGGCTCCAGCTTATCTGCAAGTCCGTATAAACCGTCGGAAATCCCGATAAAAGCAACGGAACATACAGCACCTAAAGCTATCCTGATAATCATTTCTTTTACTCTTTCTTTGTCTGCCATACGAATCTACTCACCTTCTCCCAAATATTTTCATCTTTACGCCCATTTTTTATTAAATTTTACCATACCACAATCTGTCCGTCAACCAAAACAAAAGCACTGATTACAGGAATATTAGCACTGTTTCATGGAAATAGTATACGAGATATGCTCACATTTTTTCACGATACTGGCTGGGAGTCTTGCCCATTCTCTTTTTGAAAAGGCGGCAAAAATAGTGAACATCCATAATGCCAACCTGTTTTGCTACGGTCTTTACCGGCAGCTGTGTTTTGCGGAGAAGGTTTGCAGCTGCCCTCATCCTGCGGTCCGTCACATAATCTGTGATCGTCATCCCTGTCTCTTTTTTAAATAGATTTGACAAATAAGACGGGTTCACACTCAATGCCTCAGAAAAATACTGAAGTGTCAGAGTCTGGCTGAGATCCATGTCAACCGCCAGAATAATTTTTTGTACCAGACCGGAATACTCCCGTATCGTCTCCACCTGATTGATACTGCAGAAACGTTCTGCCATTTTTTCTGACAGCAGTTTACACGCTTCGATATTCCCTGCCTTGTAGATCAGTTTCGTGTACTCCGTTTGTATTGCGTCCAGTATCA
>JALFIB010000292.1 GCA_022776305.1 Lachnospiraceae bacterium | reverse complement strand
TACATGAAAAAAATATTAATATTGACACTGGGCGTAGGAGATATACTTGGACCGGGAAATAAGCTGCAGGAGAGCACTGAAGAGGAGAGAAAGCTGGCGATTGAGAGAATGATCCGGCAGAATGAATATCCTTACCGAAAGACAGATTATGTGGTTGAAATCGCGGGGGCAGAGGATGGGAAGATCGTTCAAAGTGAATATGTGGCAGAGATCCAGATCAAGGAATATGAGCCGGACATGGTGATTATCCTTGGTACGGTGAAATCCGGATGGGCGATGTTTTATAGCAAGTTTACGGAAGAGAGTGAGCTGGAACAGAAGGTTATAGATGTTCTCCAATTATACCAGATCGAACAATCCTATGGAATGGATACGGATAATGAGACATTGAAGGAACTCGAACAGACCATCCAGCAGATCTATAGTAAAAAACTCATACTTTCCAAAGAAAAGCCTATTGATATTAAGGTCTGTCTGACACGCTATGGCATTAATAACGAACAGCTGCTGGAGAATTATAAAAATATCAGTGATATCGAAGCATATCTGGATAAAAATGAGGAGTATGATGTGGCATTTGACATTACACATTCTTTCCGGTCACTGCCCATCTATAACCTGATCATTCTAAATTATTTAAAACAGGTATCTTCCTACCACATGAGGATCAGCCATATTTTTTATGGGAATTATGAGGTGACAAGAGAAAATCATGGAAGGGCGCCTGTGGTAGATCTGGCGGATATGAGTGAAATTCTGGATCTTACCAATGCCGTTAGTGAGTTCAAAAATACCGGAAATGCAGCCAGCCTGATTCAGCTGCTGCCGCCGGAAGAAGAGCATTTGATACATGCACTCGAAAAATTTGACTGGGCAACACAGATCAATGGAAGGGATGAAGTGCTCTATGCGATTCGGGAGCTGGCAGATGTTTTGGATGAGGAGTCAGTTACTCGGAATAAATATGTTGATGTAAAAAATATGCTAAAGACCGTGCTCGGTGAGGGAGAGGAAAATCTTTTGCAGATTGCCCATTGCCAGGACATCGGTGAGGCACAGTGTCTGCTTGCACAGTGGTATCAGAGGCAAAATAGATACGGGCTTGCCGTGGCTACGGCAATGGAGGCACTGAGAAGCCTGTTAGTACCCTGCATGGAAAGAAGCGATAGCGAAAATGAAGATTTTGAGGATGAGAATAGGAGAAAACAGGCAGTGCAGCAGTTGGATATTATCGCGAAAAATAAAGACCGCTGGCTGTATACGGATATTACCGAATTTTTGATTGAATTAGAACAGCTTAGGAAAAAAGCATCTCCGATCCGAAATGTGTTTGCCCACAATTTGAAAAAAGAGGATCAGGTTGAGATGGAGGAGGCCAAGCAGATCATCAATGCATTGATTGGCAAACTGAAAACCTTGCAGGTGTATATACGTGATTCCAAAGTGGAGTTTCAGAAGGTTTACTGCTACAAGATGGAAAAGGTGAAAACGATTAAGAAATCGGGAGCGAATGTCAGAATATTTATTTCGGATCATTATGATGTAGTGGAACAGGAGGTGTATCATAAATTAAGGCAATCCAGTGGTACAAAGAAAAAGTATACAGTATATCGGATTCCGGAAAGATTGATCCGTTCTCAAAGTAACGAAAAGGATCGGCTGATCGCTGTGGGATGTGCATTGTGTGAATATTTAAGCAGGAATTGCGAAGCGGAACAGGTGCAGATTGTTTTAGACGGAAATATGAAAGAAAAGAAACGGATGAATTTCTCAATGATGTTATATAAAAATGGCTTTCATAAGCTTTTTTGTATGACAGATTCGAAACTGGAAATCATGCCGCATCCTGTTTTTGACATTTCTTATGAGCCGCTGGAAATCTATAATGATGAAATTATGAATGAGGAATTACAGGAGATTGAGTGATTCAATCGTTCATCTGGCACAGCAGGGCAAAAAACAGAAACTATTTAAGTGTGTGTAAAGTAAAAAGTGGGTCAGCCTCTGCGTAAAATAGGAGAATTGTATAAAAAACCGTGGAAAGCGCATAAATAGGGCATTTCCATGAAAAAAGAAAAAACAGGCTGACCCACTTTTTTGATAAAAATGGTTGATTTTAGATGAAAATCTGGTATGATGGATTTTGAAAGTATGATAAATACTGTTATTAGAAGCCCGCTATATAGGGCATTGAAACCGATATTCGGATTTACCATTGCCATGTCTTCTTTCCTATTAGAAGCCCGCTATATAGGGCATTGAAACCCAAGCACATCACGGGTGAATCCGCGTCCGAACTGGATTAGAAGCCCGCTATA
>JALFIB010000268.1 GCA_022776305.1 Lachnospiraceae bacterium | reverse complement strand
ACTATTATGCAAAAAGACAGAAACAGTTCATACAAAACTGTCTCTGCCATATCATCTATCCTACAAACCGATACCCGCTCCCAACCACCGTTTCTATGTACCCATCCCCGATCTTTCTCCTGATCTGGCTCACCACATTCGCCACCGTCGCACCGCAATGCTCCGGGTCCGCTTTCCAGACCGCTTCGTAGATCTGCTCTTTGCTAAGAACCCAGGACGGGTGTTGGGCTAGATAGAGCAAGGTAAAGAACTCATGGTGGGTGAGAGGGACGGGAATGCCATTGTGATAGACGGTCTGTTCGTTGATGCGGATTTCCAGATTGAGGAAGGTGAGGATGTCGGAACTATGAGTGGTTTCCTGGGATTCCGCACCCGGCAGTGAAACCAGGATGGTTTCTGAAACGCTCCCGGAGGGAGCAATCTTCCTCATCACAATTTCTATCGTTCCAAACAATATCACCTCCGCCTTTTTTTAATCTACAAAAGCTACTCCAAACCTTGAATATATTCCTCCAGACAGATGCCTTGAGAATATATTTCTTGTGCAGCCCTCCTTCCCACATATCTGTAATGCCACGGCTCGTTAATGACACCCGTTATCTCCGTTTTATCTGAAGGATAACGTTTTATAAATCCATATTTATATGAGTTTTGAGCAAGCCAGTTATATACTTCATCACTAGAACTTCGAGTAGTATCTGCATTGATATCAACTGCAATTCCTAATTGATGTTCACTGGTTCCAGGGATTGCCACCCATTCTTTCGCTTTCTTTTCCGCTTCCGAATCAGAATATCCCTCATACTTGTATGCTTCTATTTTTTCATCCAGAATACGTTGTTGTGTTTCTTCTGTTCGGTAACCGTCAGCCACAAAAAGTTGAAATCCTTCTGCTCTTGCATCATCAAACATCTCCTGTAAATCGGGATAAATTCTGGAATCCACCTTTTCGCCATTGGACAACTCGGTCAATTCTACCTCATAATCTTTCGGTATATAATAATCACGATTTACAAGTATCAGGTTCCAACCATGATCCGTATCTGCGGTACTGTGAATATCAATAAGATTCTGAAGCACTGTTATCGGGGAATCATTCAAATTAGTTTTTATGTTGGCAACTGCACTGTATCCCAAAATAGCAATCAACAATATAATGATAAGTATTTTTCCCTTATGTTTCCTTCTATATCTCATTTATTTTATTTCCGCCCTTTTGTAAACCTTGTATAATATAGGTTGAAGAGCCAAGCATACTACTGCGTAAATAGGAATAATGACTGTCGCCGTTGTCATGACTTTCCCACCGATCTCTACAAGTCCGGATTCCTTAATATCCAAATATATTTCCAATAACTGATCCGGGAAGAAGGAACATATTTCCGGCAATGTAATGATTCTACTCAGAAACGGAAACGCACATAATACAATGAAAGGCATAACAATTGCGGCTGGCGTAGAACGGGTAAGTGCAGATACCAGCATTGCAAGTGCAGATGCAAATACAGTTCCTATATATCCTCCCAAAATGATAAAAAGATAAGCCTGTAAAAAAGTAATATTATAAACACTTCTCCACAAATCCAACTGAATAGGGCAATTTGCACCGTCTGCCCCTAATACAAAAAGCACAATAAAAGTGTATAAAAGTACAAAAACCACATAGAAACCCGAAGTAATACAAAATCCAGCCTTTATTTTTGATAAGCTGCCTCTGGTTCTTCCAAATCTGGTTGAGAAAAAAATGGAATCCGCTTTTGTCTGAAATTCATCTGAAAAAATGCCAGATACAAAAAAGCCAATCACTAATGCTAAAACCAAAAGAAAAGTTGATATGTTTTGCAATAACGCCGCCCATCCATCTGCATATTCATAGTAAAAAGGTGTTTCGAGATTTTCATAATGCCGAATCAAAAAATCCTTTTGTCTTTCTGTAAAGGTTTCTTCTCCTGAATTAAGCCAATCTTCTAACGTAGAAATCCTATTTACATATACGTTTTTAACTTCTTCATCAAAAACACTATCAGCTGCATAATAATTGTAATTTCTGTACTCACTGAACGCACTGTTAATAACGTCGAGTATGCTGGAAATCCCTTGTTTTTTTGCATATGCTTTATTCTGCTCTTCTACACTATCCGACAATGCTTCTTTAGAATTATTGATTTTATTGTTTTCCTCCAGAACTGCTCTAAATACATCTTCCGTCAGATACCCTGACCATTCATTTTTTTCTTCTCTAAGATTCTTTGCCGCCAAAATTCCCACAGAATGCTTTCCATTCTCGTCAACCCATTCAACTCTGTTAATCGTCAAAATGCTCGTTGCAATAAGTATTACAAACAAAACTGCAATTATGGCTTTACTTTTCGCTTTAGAAAACACTTTTTTTATTTCAAATCGCAGCATTTCCATCACCTGCCTTTTCTCCAAAATAGTACAGGAAAACATCTTCCAGATTTGCTTCTTCTAGTATTGCTCCTGCAAAAGGCTTACTCTTAGAAATAATCCTCATTTCTGCTCCATGTGCCTCCGATTTTACATTAGAAACCTTATATGTTTTCAGGACAGAAGGAACCTGTCTTTTTTCCACACTACATCTCCATACATTTTCTGTCATGGAGTTGATCAGTTCTTCCGAAGTTCCACGACAGATTAATCTGCCATCTTTCATAAGCAGAATTTCATTGGCAATATATTCAACGTCTGAAACAATGTGGGTAGACAAGAGCACCAGCCTGTTCTCCGATAATTCACTAAGGAGATTACGGAAACGTATCCGTTCATTTGGATCAAGTCCTGCTGTCGGCTCATCCAGAATGAGAATCTTAGGATTATTTAACATCGCCTGTGCGATTCCAGCCCTTCGTTTCATCCCGCCTGATAATTTTTTCATTTTTCTGTTCGCCACTTTTGAAAGACCAACCTGCGCAATCAATTGTTTGACTCTTTTTTTTGCGACTGAGCTTTTGATACCTTTAAGTGTTGCAATATAGAGGAGATAATCCTGCACCGTAAATTCTGGATAAAAACCAAAATCCTGCGGCAAATAACCAAGCAATTTTCTATAGTCAGCATCCAGTTTAAAAATATCTTCCCCATTGCAGGTAATTTGCCCTTCACTTGGCTTTAACAGGGTACAGAGCATCCTCATTAATGTCGTTTTTCCTGCTCCATTTATCCCCAACAATCCATAAACACCACTTGTCATGGTAAGGGATAAATGGTTAACGGCGGTAAAATCACCAAAATCCTTCGTAAGATTTTCAACCTTTAATTCCATCTAAGTTTACCTCCCAGTAATTGTTGCAGCTATTTAATATCCGATAAACTGCAAAACAAAGAAACACCAGTGCAATTCCAAACAGCCCAATCCATACCGGCACAGTAATCCATGTGTAAATTGTCTCGTTCAGAATAAGCAGCCACCAAAATACGCCCCATATCATACACATACCAATTGCGACAAATTCAGTAAAAGGATGTTTGCTACACAAAATCCCAAAACAGATACAAGCTGTAATTACCATAGGAAACAGAAATTGTGTCAACAGTTCTGACAAAGCAAGATTCAATGTGGTGGAAGCCACACCGCAAAACAGTGTAATCAACGCAACATCAACAATGCCAAACAAAGTCATTCGTGCCGCATAAATCTGCCGTAAAGAATAGTAACTTGCCGCTTCAATTTCCATAGACTGGCTATTCCGATTTTTCCACAATTCGGGGATTATAAGAATAGTAAATAGCGATGCTGTAACCCCCATACTCTTTTGCGCTGCTTCGATTTCTATCGATAATGGGAATGAAATCCAAAATAGCAGCAAAATCAAAAATTGGAATCCCCACCACCGTTTCTGGATCATTTTGAACTGTGCAAACAGAAATTCATGGTAAGACATAACCTGATCCTGCTCAGCAGCGTAAAAAGCTGCCTTTGACATTTGAATAGTTCTCTGAATTGCATCCTCTCTTGCCTGAATCTGTGCAGTCTTTCTATAATTTTCAAGTTTTTCCTCAAATGTCATGATTATCCCTCCTCTTCCAAACATTTTTTTAATTGGATTTTCGCCTGTTTTATACGATACTTCACTAGTGGTAGGCCGATTTTCAGAACATCAGCTATCTCTGATAGCTTCAAATCCTGAAAATAATAAAGAACAACTACATCCCGTAATTCATCGGACAAGTGTTTCAGCGCATCCTCAACCTCCAGCTTTGTGAGAATGTCCGGTGTAAATTCAGCTTCTTCCGCCAGTTCAGCCAATTCGGTATCCTCCAGCGAGATTTCTTTTGCTTTCTTGAAGTAGTTCTTGCACAAATTTCCAGCTATGGTATACAGGAAATTTTTCACCTTTCCCATATGACGGTAATCAGATAATTTTGTAAAAAAATGTACAAATGTTTCCTGTGCCAAATCCTCGGCATATTCTGGATCAGGGCAATGGTAGCCGCAATATTTTAAAATATCATCATAGTATTTGCGGACAAACACATCGAAGGCATCTTCATTGCCTTTTTTCATATTCCTGATCAAAAGAAAATCAGCATCCACAAAATCCTCCTTTCCCGTTATATAACTTCTCGGAATCTTCAGCCCTGATTTTATAAGGCTTTCAGACCCCTATCTAAAAAAATCACCCACTTTTTTTCAAAAAACACTTGACAAATCGCTCAAAATTTGCGGCGAAGCCGATTGATTATATTTTATTTCAA
>JALFIB010000263.1 GCA_022776305.1 Lachnospiraceae bacterium | reverse complement strand
TACCAAGGAAATGGATGATATTGCGGAAATCGGTGCCGCCAACCATGTCATCTACGAGCAACGGCAGGAAAATAATCGGATTAGAAGAGATGAAATCCCTTACGGCGAAAGTATTTACTTTGATGATGCTTATGAGCGCGGTAAAAGACTGTTGGAACTGCAGCTGGCCGATCTGGATGTGAATATGTTCTCAGCCATTAACAACAGCCTGATCAATGATGGCTGCGGTCTGTATCGCGGACGGCTGATTCTGCCTTATGAACACCTGTCGAGGTTTCAAAATGATCTCATCGAATAAATTCAATACGCTTTCGTCAAACCTGTTTGTCCAGCCCAAAGTGCATAAGTTCCCAAAGGGCTGGAGCAGACACTTTCTCTACTCTCCATATAATCAAGTGTTTTTTCAATAAATTCAATACTTTCTGATACCTATTAATGAATGGAACTAAGGTTATGGAGTGATCTTTACCTCATACAGGGCAGATATATAGTAATAATGGGTACACCAAATAAAACGTCATCACTATTCGTTTTAAATGGCCTCGATGTATACCCATCCCTATATGGCAGCTCACCTCTCATGTCCAACAGGATCATCCTCCTTACGGTGGGTCCTCACTTCCTTCGTTCTGCCTGTCCATAACCAGGGTGCCAGCTTAGCTATTTATCAGGATCAGGCCCTCTGGAGAAAATTCCTGCCAGCTACCAGCTCATTCTTTGTACTTTCATTACTGATCCAAACACTTTTATTACAGCACCTTTCGGTGGACGCTTCCTGTAATCATTATGGTTGTTTCATTTTATGGAACTATGCAGCTTTTCGCTGTGTTCCTGGTCGCTTGATATCTCCAAGCATCTTTGATGCATCATAACGGATTCCTTTTGTAAGAATTACATGGAATACTCTTATCAACTTACAAGCTACCGCTATAAGTGACTGCATCTTTTTTAATGGATTTTTTTCTCTGGTGGTATAATACCTGTGGATTTCCCAGAATTCCTCATTCTTACCCACTACTGATATAGCAGCCTCGAAAAGCAGATATCTAAGGCGTTTACGACCTCTTTTGCTTATCTTTGTCCTTCCGTTATGCTTGCCTGAACTATCTGCCACCAGTTCCAGTCCCGCCAGTTTCTGAAGTTCTTTTGTGTTATCGAAGCGCGTGATATCACCAACCTCTGCTATGAAACCAGCTACTGTTGTTATTCCTATGCCTTTTATTTCAAGCAGTTTATCTACATGCTCAATCTGCTGGCACAGCTCTTTGATCAGGCCATTGACCCGTTCAAGACGTTTGGTTTGAAGTTCATAATCCTCAATCAGATCCTGAATCTCCATTTTGGCTTCGGCAAGACCTGATTTTAATCCTATGCTGTTCATTGCCGCATTCAGAATCAATATGGCCTTCTTATGCCCATTTCCCCGGAGTTTTGCATCTTTCCATATCTTAATGATGCCGTCCACTCCAAGTTTTACTATCTCCTCAGGAGTTGATGCCTGCTTTAATACTAACAACCCTCCCTTGGCGTCTATATGTGTATAAATCCCCTTATATTTCGGGAAGTACACCGCAATCCATTTCTGCAAACGATTCTTTGCTCTGGTCAGCTCCTCTACGAGGAGAAACCTACGGTTTGAAGCATTTCGCAGTTCTGCATACACGCCTGTCGGCATATATAAATAAAAATATCGTCCATCTTTTACAAGCCTCGCTATAACACGCGAATCTTTTCTGTCATTTTTTGATGGACTGTTGTCGTCCAATTCCTTGGTCTTATGCACATGATGCGGATTTACCATTACAAACTTTATGTCGTTTTCACCCATGAACTGCCCAAGGTCGTCGGGTAAGAAAGCGCACTTCGGATTAATGTAATCCTTATAGCACTCTCTCCCCTAAGAACCGTACGTACTTGTTTCCTTGTATACGGCTCAATCCTTTGTAACTGCTAATCCGTTTCATGCAAATGCAGGATTAGCAGCAGCAACTCGTCCTCTTACTTTATTTCTTCTTTCTTTAATAGCTTTCCGTCTATTCTCAAAGTATTCTATATCTAAATAAGGATTCATTCCCTGTTTTAGTTTTGGATGTCGAACAATAGGGGTGTAGGCACAGCTGACAAGAACCCATTTCCCATCAGAAAAGATGTTATGCCTATTTCCTATGGTTTTCCAGTATTTGGCGTAAAACTTGTGCACATGCTTATTGTTATGCCTTCTCTTCATCCACCAGAGAAGCTTTTTGAATAGTAGGTAGTCCATTTTTTCAAAGGTTTCCTTGGAACAGACAGCGGAGTGGTAATTACACCAACCTCGGAGTTTCTGATTCAACTTTAGTATCAGCAATTCCTGTGGCGCTGGCAAATAATGTCTCACTGTTTCTGTGAGCTTGTCTGAAAAGTGTTTTATTGATTTTCCAGAAGGCTTTATTATCAGCTTATGGTTATATTTTCTGAAGTTCCATCCAAGGAAATCAAATCCGTCATGTATGTTTGTTATGAGCGTTTTTTCTACAGATAATTCTAATCCTCTTATTGCCATGAAAGAAACTATACATTCCTTTACTTTTTCAAGGGTTTCTTTGCTATCACCTGTGATAATGAAGTCGTCAGCGTATCTTATCATGTGAACCTTATGAAGGTTTTTCGTTTTGACGACTCCTTTCTTGCCGATGTTAATGTTATCCCATATATATTGTTCCATCCCATCCAACACCAGATTTGCCAGTGTTGGACTAATTGCTCCGCCTTGGATTGCTCCTTTGCTTGTAGGAAATAGTTTCTTTTTGAATACATAACCCGCTTTTATGAATTGACTTAAAATATCTTTATCCATTGGTATGTTTTTCAACATCCACTCATGGGATATGTTATCAAAACATCCTTTGATATCGCCTTCCAGCACCCATTGGGCACTGTCTTTAAGCGATAAATCTGCAAAGATCTGTTCACAGGCATCCTGACAGCTTCTGTTTAATCTGAAACCGTAACTATGCTCATCTGCTATGGTTTCTTCTATTGGTTGTAGTGCCAGTAGATATAGTGTCTGCATTGCCCTATCTTTTAAAGTTGGTATGGATAGCGGTCTCATTTTTCCGTTTTTCTTCGGAATGAGAATTCTTTTTGTAGGAAGAGCTTTATATCTTGCTGTATTTAATGATTTTATTCCCTCCCATTTATCAGAATCCGCTTTCCATAGCTGATTGTCTATTCCGGCGGTATTTTTACCTTTGTTTTGTGTAACCTTTTTAATCGCTATTGCTTTCGCGTAAAAAGAGTGTGTCAGAAGGTATTGGAGTCTCTTCACTAAGTTCCATTTTCCTTCCTTTGTTGCTTTTACAATCCGTATTTGAAGTCTATTCACATAATTATATGCTTTTGTCCAGTTAATTTCTGACCAGCTTCTTATCATTCTGTGTGATGTGTTCTCACATTTAGTGTCGTTGAATCTACCATCATTCATAGCAAATCTTGAACCCCTATAACAGCCATTACAGCCGTTCATTCGCTTCTCTAACATCCTACTCCCTCACAAGGTTTAGGCTTGCTTTACAGCTTGCTTACCATCTCTGGACTTGTAAGGGGTTATCCCTCTTAATCATATTGAACACGTTTCGTTTAGGGCATTTCTATAAACCGGAAGATTTGACTTATGTCCGCTGTCTTATGTAGGACTTGGCACACGCCCTGCATCAATCTTCGTTCCCATTTTGGGTATGGTGTCTCAGTCGCTTTCACCATTTCACACTTGACGATTTTTACGAAATTTCATTTCTTACCCATGCGAAACTTTCCTAGCAGTTCCTCCTCATACGACTTGACGATTCGCCGCATTGTCTCAGTCTGCTTAGCACCCCCGGATTACTCCAGACGCACCGACTGATAGGAATATCCCAAGACAGTAGGATAGCTGAATATCAGCAATTCAATACGACCATGTAGGGTCGCACAAACCAGTAGTGACCTGTTGGTTCAATTCCTACCATTGCCTCTTCAAGTTTATTTTTCTGCATCAGCTCTACGACTGTGTTATAAAAGCTGTTGAATCCCTCCATAAAGTTCGAAAACGGTACAGGCTTTTTGGTAAGCTCGATGCCTCTCCAGTTAAAAGCTCTAAAATAATGCTTCTCACTGCCAACATCAATACCAACGATCATTGTTGTTTCTTTTACTTGCTCAATCTTCTTGTTTTGTGTAGAATTCATTTGTAGATACCTTCCTTATTCTGTTCATTTGCTAACTGTCCGGTCAGCAATGACAGTTTAACTTAGGTATCTATTTTTGTAAAATCATTTACTCTCTACACTTTGAATTATACAGGAAGCTATTCAAGCACCTTACTTCAATGGCGCTAAGCTTTTGATAGCAGCTGACTGTACTGCCTATTCATACGCTGCTTTCCACAAGGATTTTATTAAGGGCAAAACAACTCTAATAGGTTGCCCTAAGCTGGATGATATTGATTACAGCGAAAAACTTACGGAAATAATTAGGAATAATGATATTTCCAGTGTCACCATAGTACGCATGGAAGTTCCTTGCTGTGGTGGACTTGAAATAGCTGCTAAAAAAGCGATTCAGGCAAGTGGTAAATTCCTTCCATGGCAAGTAGTAACAATATCTATTGATGGAAATATTATTGAATAATAAAGGAGAACAAAGATGTATAAGAATATTGAAAAACAGATAATGTTAAATCTCAAGGATCTGGTTGAGTACCAGGAGGGACAGGTAGTCAGTAAAACTCTTGTTCAAAACGATTATGTCAGCATGACAATTTTCTCTTTCGACAAAGGAGAAGAGATTTCAACCCACGCAGCCGGTGGCGATGCAATGGTAACCGTTCTTGAGGGAAAAGGACGTTTCACAGTAGCTGACGATGTCTTCTATCTTGAAGCCGGTCAAACACTCATTATGCCGAAGGATATCCCTCATGCAGTTTACGGTGAGGAAAAATTCAAAATGCAGCTTGTAGTTTCATATTAAAAAAATGGCACCTCGGAACCAACACATCCTGAGGTGCCATTTGCACTATAATATTCCAATTTATATAACTCCGAAAATTGGAATTTAGTTTAATATGTACTTTTCATAATCTATCCGGATTAGTCGTTGGTCGCCAATCATTGTAGCCGACTGATATGCCATATGTCCTGCCCAACCCACATGACTGATGGTCCAATCTTTATTAACCACATAAAGATTATTCCCTGGTCGAGTGGTCGGTTTGGCTCCATCACCAAATGTGAATCCTTCATTTTCAGCATCGCGAAGGAACTTATCAGCAATCACTTCATCCCTCAGATACACATAAACTTTTCCTTTGAGTTTTGATAATTCTGTTACATTTCGCATATTCCTTATGCCTCCTCTTTTTTAATTTCCCAAAAGAGCAGCAAGGATCAATGCAAAAAACAACTCCCATCGTTACCAATGGGAGTCTGTGTCATCATACTATTCCCATCAGTCAAGCTTTAGCACCTTACCAACTGGCAGGTTGCTGTGCGGTCGTCGAGCTTGTCTCTCACGCACTCTTTATAGGTGTTTATAGAATATCATTATTTCATTGTTTTCGCAAGTTTGGTTAGTCGGATAATCACTCTATGACGTAACCTCATCGCTCTGATCTGCCTTCTTATCATCCATATACAACATATACACTGCCGTTATCGCCTCTTGAGTTCTCGGATCATCTGGCATAATCTCTTCTAATGAATTTCCCTTCACAAAACATTCTTCATATACATATTGAGATAATCCTATTGCTTCGCGGAATAATCCAGCCACTACTCTTCGAATACTTTCGAGAAAGTCTGCAACATTTTCCGGATCCACGTGATAAACTTCTGTATCATCAGCAGCCTTCCCTCTATCGGCATTGGCAAGTTCCCAGAATTGTTTAAATGTCACCGTTCTTTCTGCTTCCGGAAGTTTGGCATACTCCCATAACACATGCACTAAACCTCCATCTAATTCCTCTGGAAGTGGTGGCAGTTGAATATATCCTTTTTTCTTTTCTATCATCGTCTTTTCCTCCATTCATTTTTCAATCTTTTAATTCATCGACTTCGCTAATGCCGTCAACAGGTTAAGCATCTCCGGATTACTAAGTACTTTCACCACCATTTCCTGATCTACGCCTTCCGGCATAGCCACCTCTTTCTGCGGCTCCTCCTCATGCATGGACGGATTCAGATTCTTCTTTTTATAAAACGCATTTTCAAATAATTCTGCATTTCTTCTTCTATCGTCATCAATGATATGCGAGTAAACTTCAGACACCATCGAAGCCTGAGAATGTCCAGAATCTCCCTGAACAGCTTTGATGTCTCCGCCATTCAGCTTCAGCTTATAAGTTACGCTGCTATGACGGAAGTTGTGGAATACGACCGGTGGAAGATCA
This sequence comes from Lachnospiraceae bacterium, assembly GCA_022776305.1. GTDB lineage: Bacteria > Bacillota > Clostridia > Lachnospirales > Lachnospiraceae > Choladousia. Next base: position 144 of record JALFIB010000263.1, on the reverse strand, counting down.
TGCTCTTTAATCAATTTCTTCAAACCGGATCGCAGGGTTGCTCCTTCCACTGGCAATCCGAAGGAAGAACAAAATACTAGATTATAGTTCTGATATTCATCACCCAAAATTTCCATCATCTCATCCTGTTGCCTTTTCCAATCC
>JALFIB010000261.1 GCA_022776305.1 Lachnospiraceae bacterium | reverse complement strand
ATTCTTTGTACCTATCGAAAATATTATTCCATGAATTTTCATCTTTAAGATTGCAAGAGTGTTCCAACAGGATTCGACTTTCTTTTTTGTTGTCCAAACGTTTCCAAATGAGATTACACCCAAGTGTCTGTTCTATCTGGTCTTTGTACAAATACACAGAATCATATTGTGATTTATCCAAATCAGCTCCATTGTAAAATTTATATTCCACGGTTACAATATTAGTCTTGGTATTGACGAGTAATAGCATGGCTCTCGATGAAGAACCAATTGACAAAGTATACCAGTGATCGGAAGACGCTTTATGCTGTTTAAAGCTCTTGGTAAAATCATCCGATTTCGTGAACGCGTAATCATTAAAGGCATTCCAGAACTTATATTTGAATTGAACAGCAGCACCTCCGGTAGAATTCGTAGTATTTTTGACAACTTTTGCCCAATTATTTGGCTGTTCAATGATCTCAAACTTCGGAGCTGGTGCTGATCCATCGATACTCCAAAGCTGAATTTCTAAAAGGAAGAAAAGAAGGTCAGATGTCGTGTTTGCATTAAGCCATTCAACAGCTGCTCTGTGTTCCTCACGTGCTTTCTTGACAATCCAGATGATCTTTTTAGCATTTTTACCGGCCGCATAAGTAATTACTTTACCCAGATGATCATGATCAGTTTGTTCTAACTGGTTTTCAATAATAACTTTTTCTTCAGAATCCGAATCTTCAGCCAGAATATCAAGTAAATAACCGCCGACCTGTGATTCTGTTTCAATGAGTTCAAGGTTTATATCTAAAGTATTAGAAAGAATATCTAAATTTCGTGCCAGCCATGGTGTAAAATCAGAAGCTTCATTTTTCCAAACCTTACGTAAATCATCGATACGAGTAATTGTTCCAAGTTTCTGCACGATGTACCTCCCAGTGTGATAGCAATTTACAATATTATAATAGCATGGTAATAAAGATAAATCAGCTATTTTTACATTCTTTTTTCAGCGTCTGTGCAAAAAGCAGATGGTTTTCTTTTTGTTGCTGTAATGATATAATAGTATCTATTGAAAAATGTTAGTGAGGTATTACCGATGGGGAATAGTATCATTTGTTTTTATCATGAGTACGAAGAATATGGGTGCTTTAGCAACTGGTATAAAGCTTATTTCGAGTATGTCGGAAGAAGATTCTCGTCAGTAGAGCAGTATATGATGTACCACAAAGCTCTGATGTTTCGGGAATATGAGTTGTCTGAACAGATAGCAAATACGGATAATCCGGCTCTCATTAAAAAGCTTGGACGGTCATATATGAAAAGCTTTAACTCTGATTTATGGGATAAGACAAGCAAGCAGATTGTAAAGCGTGCAATTCGAGCAAAATTTGAGCAGAACCCTGAGTTGTTGGATGTACTTTTGGGAACAGAGGAACTGGTACTTACAGAATGCTCAAAAAATGATAAAAAATGGGGGAACGGTGTTGCCATTGACGATGAAGATCGGTTCTGTACTTCGAAATGGACTGGAAAGAATCTTCTTGGAAGGATTCTTATGGAAGTAAGGGATGAATTGAGAAGAGCAAAAGCAAAGGGCACACTAGGTTATGTTGATGCCCATGATCTGGAATTCCCCCACTGGAACATGATGCCAGGTGACTTAAAATGTGTTCCTAAGTTTTATGATGTGATCCACGCTTATTCGGATACACTGCTCGGTGATTATGAGCGCAAGTGCTTCTACGAATGCCCTTTTTCAGGCTGGGATTTAGCTATGAGAGTGAATATGGGTGGAGGGCTGCCAGCTATCGGTTTCTATGAAATGAAGCAGGATATTTACGATACAATTCGTTTTAGTTGATTTTGGGAATTGATATGAAAGCATATTTTGTAAAATGTTATGAAGATGAATATGCTCTGATAAAATAAAGGCACCGGGTAAACTGAATTCCAGTGAAGCTGAAGAGTTTACTGTTAGTGGAGGTGGTTTCGGCTCTTGCAATGGGCGAACCGCTCTCGGAAAAGAACAAATATCATGCCTTATACGGGAATTGGTCAGGGCACCGTGAATATCATATACTCCCAGACTGGTTGCTGATCACCGCATAGAGGACGATGTGCTGGTACTGACTTTAACTCGTATCGGGACACATAGCGACTTGTTTGGAAAATAGCAGATTGTGCCGCCGTATGGGAAATAAAAATCCTGTACGGTGGTTTTCTTATGCTCATAGCTTCGGCTCCTGTTTTCTTATTGAGCATACAGAAGTATCTGCTCTGCCAAACGGTTTTCCCCCGGATGGGGCAGATGTTTCCCGGCAACCCTTTTCAATTTCATTGGTCATTCTTCCGTATCATTTCCAGCACATCCTCAACCGTAAGGATCTCCTCATACTCCGCTTCGTCAATATGTATATGGAACGTGTCTTCGACTTCGGACAGAAAGTGGAGGATATAAAAAGAGTCCATCCCGAGATCCCGGTACAGATGGGAGGATTCGGTAACGGGAGCGGCTGTATATT
>JALFIB010000254.1 GCA_022776305.1 Lachnospiraceae bacterium | reverse complement strand
TTTGGAGAAGTGGCAGAAGACGGCGCCGAGATCTGGGGCAGCCTTGCAGGTTCCATGACACAGGTTGCAGCGTACTCTTTTCTGGTATTTAATCTTCTGTGTGCACCTTGCTTTGCTGCAATGGGAGCGATCAAACGTGAGATGAACAATGCAAAATGGTTCTGGTTCGCCATCGGATACCAGACGCTCCTTGCTTACGTTGTTTCTCTTTGTGTTTACCAGATCGGCACACTGATCACAGCTGGAACACTAGGAATCGGAACGATTGCAGCATTTTTATTGGTGATCGGCTTTATATATCTGCTTTTTAGACCTTATAAAGAAAGCAAGAGCCTTCATGTGCAAAAGAGTATTTCAGGAAAAGTAAGGGCATGACCTTCAAGTAGAATTGATTCAGGCTTTTGTTTTGACGCCAGAAGAATGATGCCAGAATGATGTGAGGAGGTGCAGGAGAATGGGAACAGCAATTGTACTTCTTATGCTTGCTGCAGTGATTGGGATAGTCGTAAGGAGCATGGTAAAGGATAAAAAAGCTGGGAAATCTTTACAATGCGGGCAAAATTGTAAGCATTGTGGCGGGCATTGCCATAAAGCATAAATAAGGAAACAATATGAAAAAGCATTGCGGCGGGCATTGCCAAGAAGAATGAATAAGGAAAACAATATGAAAAAGAATTCCGGCGAAAAAAATGAAGATATGAATCAGCGCAGTTATCAATCCGGAAACCTGCAAAAAGATGTAGTGATGGAACGTCTCAGACAGCAGGGGTTCCGCGTGACAAGGCAGAGGATGCTGCTGATCGATATCATTCTTGCAGAGAATTGCAGCTGCTGTAAAGAAGTCTATGTCCTTGCATCAAAGAAAGATTCAGGAATCGGCATGGCAACGGTTTATAGAACCGTGGATGCGTTAGAACAGGTAGGAGCTCTACAGAGAAGAACACCTTACCAGCTGTGTAATCAAGGAAAAAAGGCGTATAAAAGCTGTCTGGTGGAACTGGAAGATAGCTCAATTGTAGAACTTGACTGTGCATCCATGGAAAAAATTATTGAATGCGGAATGAAAAACTGTGGATTTTCAAAAGGAATGAAAGTAAAAGGTATTACACTGATGATGGCAGATTGATTTCTTTCAGAACATAAGAAAAGAATAAAAAGTCAGGGGCTTCCGGGTGATAAGAAGATATCAGTCTGGAAGTCCATTCTATTATAAAAAGAGTTTTATCAGGGAAAGGAGTCCATTATGGTAAAAATAACATTGGAAGTAAAGGGAATGGCCTGCGGCATGTGCGAAAGCCATATCAATGATACGGTGCGCAGGCAGTTTGAAATTAAAAAGGTTTCTTCTTCCCATAAGGCAGGAAAGACAGAGATTCTTGCGGATTATCTTTTGGATGAAGAAAAACTGAAGGTAGCCATCCGTGAGACAGGTTACGAGGTGCTGTCGGTGAAAACGGAGCCGTATGTGAAAAAGGGATTTTGGATTAGGCTAAACAGTGCGAGAAAGCGATAGGATGCAGTATTGACAGAAACAGCGCAAATGTCTACTATATCAATTGGTAGATATGACACACCGACGAAATAGGAAGCATTTTGGAGGTTGGCTCTGCACAGTTATAAGAATGGCATAAGAGAAGGAAAAGAGATAGATATGGACAAAGAAAGATTCATCGAAAACATAACAGAGCAAATAAAAGAAGCCCAGTTGAAATTGGGATATACGAGAGAAACGATCCGGCTTTATTTTCCGGTCAGGTCTCTGTGTGATCTGGTCCGTACAGAGCCAATGGAGGGAAAGGATTTGATCAATCTTTTGGAAAGAGAGTTTCAGGATACTGTCCTTGGAAGGCTTGCGTTTATCTTGTGCAAGGGTGACAGGATCGAGGTGCGTATTTCTGCTGCCGGGGCGGAGTATGTACATGGGCAGGTGGCAGACCCACCGTTTCTGGCAGGGATCATTGAGTTGTTCCGGGATAACCATTGCCTGACCATTGAAGAGATTAAAGCATATTTTGCAAAGTTCAGTGAAAACTATGTTTGCAAAAAGATGGAGCCGGGAACGGATTTTGATTATGTCCTGTATTTTGTAGATGGGAAACCGGATCCATGGTATTACTGCGTAAGAATTGAGATGGGCCATACCATCTACCACCGCTTTGCAGAGGCAGATTACCGGTCATTGGTGGACGAAGCGTAAGGAAAAAGCCGCCAAAAGGAAGTTTTTTAAAATTCAAAATAGTATTGACGAATATGTGTTAGCGTGATATAACTTAATTGAAAAAAATTATCAGTTATATTCGGAGGTGCTATTGATGACACTCAAGAATTTAGAGATCGGTGAAAGTGCTGTGATCACCAGCGTGGGCGGTGAAGGAGCTCTCAGGCAGCATTTTCTGGATATGGGTGTGATTCCGGGAGCGGAAGTTACAGTGGTAAAATTTGCTCCTATGGGTGATCCGATGGAATTGCAGATTCATGGTTATGAATTGACGCTCCGGCTTGCAGATGCAGACCAGATCGAGATTCAGCCAATTAAGGAGAGAAAAAATAAACACAGCCGTATTGATAAGATTTACCCGTCTGAGCATCCGGGACTGGGAGAAGACGGAAAATACCATGCAAAGGGTGAGGGGGATCCACTTCCGGAGGGAACGCTTCTCACTTATGCGCTGGTAGGAAACCAGAACTGCGGAAAAACCACGTTGTTTAACCAGCTGACAGGTGCCAACCAGCACGTGGGTAATTTTCCCGGTGTAACCGTAGACCGTAAAGATGGACCTATAAAAGGGCGCCCCAATACAAGGGTGACGGATCTTCCGGGAATCTATTCGATGTCGCCTTACACCAGTGAGGAGATTGTCTCCAGAAATTTTGTGTTGGATGAAAAACCAAAAGCCATCATCAATATTGTAGATGCTACCAATATTGAGCGAAACCTTTATCTGACCATGCAGCTTTTAGAGATGAATGTTCCCATGGTTGTGGCCCTCAATATGATGGATGAGATCACCAACAACAACGGGGCTATTGATATCAACGGAATGGAAGCGATGCTGGGGGTTCCGGTGGTTCCTATTTCTGCGGCTAAAAACGAAGGGGTTCGGGAGCTGATCGAACATGCAGTACATATTGCCCGGTATCAGGAGCATCCGCAGAAACAGGACTTTTGCAGTAAAGATGATCACGGCGGTGCGATCCACCGGGCCATCCATGCGGTAGAATCCATCATAGAAGACCATACGGAAAGGGCAGGACTGCCTCTACGGTTTTCTGCCACGAAAGTCATCGAAGGGGATTCTCTGATTCTGGAACAGCTGCAGCTGGATAAAAATGAAATGGACATGATCGAGCATATCGTGGTCCAGATGGAAAAAGAAGGTGGCATGGACCGCAGTGCCGCCATTGCCGATATGCGTTTTGATTTTATAGAATACGTCTGCGAGCGTACCGTTAAGAAACCAAAGGAGAGCAAAGAGCGGATCCGCTCTGAGAAAATTGACCGCATTCTTACAGGAAAATGGACTGCCATTCCCTGCTTTATTGCAATCATGGGTGCTGTATTTTTCCTCACCTTCAATGTGATCGGTGCTTTTTTGCAGGGATTGCTGGAGACGGGGATCGATGCCCTGACTGTGGCGGTGGATGAGTGGATGACGGCCGCCCATGTGAACCATGCCCTCCACGGACTTGTGATCGACGGTATTTTTGGCGGCGTGGGAAGCGTGCTCAGCTTCCTGCCCATCGTCGTGACTTTGTTTTTCTTCCTTTCCATTATGGAAGACAGCGGCTATGTAGCCAGAGTTGCTTTCTTCATGGATAAGCTGCTTCGAAAGATCGGGCTTTCCGGACGAAGCATTGTCCCGATGCTGATCGGCTTTGGATGTACCGTTCCGGCAGTTATGGCGACCAGAACGTTGCCCAGTAAGCGTGACCGTAAAATGACGATCTTCCTTACGCCCTTTATGAGCTGCACAGCAAAGCTGCCCATTTATGCTTTCTTTGTCAGTGCATTTTTCCCGGGTAAAGGCGGATTTGTTATGACGGGAATCTATCTGTTAGGAATTCTTGTGGGAATTCTGGTAGCCCTTTTGTTTAAAAGTACGTTGTTTAAAGGCGAAGCAGTTCCCTTTGTCATGGAGCTTCCTAACTATCGTATGCCCGGTGTAAAAAATGTAGCGCAGCTTTTATGGGAAAAAGCGAAGGATTTTCTGAGCAAAGCATTCAGCGTGATCTTGATTGCTACGATCGTGGTCTGGTTCCTCCAGAGCTTTGACCTGCACCTGAATATGGTAACAGATTCCTCCAAAAGCCTGATGGCGACCGTTTCCGGATGGATAGCCCCGATACTCGCGCCTCTCGGACTTGGGGACTGGCGGATCGTCACTTCCCTGATCAGCGGATTTATGGCCAAAGAGAGCGTAGTTTCTACGATGGGAATTCTTTTCGGAGAGAGTATCCATACAGCCATTTCCACAACCGCGGCGGTTACGATGCTGGTATTTTCCTTGTTGTATACGCCTTGTGTAGCTGCAATTGCTTCCATCAAGAGGGAGCTGGGGGCTAAGTGGGCAGTGGGTGTTGTCTTCTGGCAATGTGCAGTTGCATGGGTCGTTGCCTTTCTGGCAAGGCTGATCTGCATGGCTGCGGGATTATAATGCAGAAAATAAACAAGTTGGATACGGTTTCGGTGAAATAGGAGGTGCACAGGATGAATATAGCAGATATCATAGTCCTGTTAGTGGTCATCGCTGTGATCGGCGCTGCTGTCTGGATCATAAGACGGAATAAGAAAAACGGAACATGCAGCTGCGGCTGCGATTGTTCCCAGTGCGGTCAGGGATGCCAGAAAAAATAAAAAAGAAGAAGCAGATAGAAAGAGAATAATTCAGAGTAGATAGACAAAAACAGCAAAAAGATAAAAAAGGAAGGGGCTTCCACAGGAAAACCTGTGAACAGCTCCTTCCTTTAGTTCTGTTTTAGCATTGACCAAAGGGAGAGACCCTTTTCCTCGAAATGCTTTCTATGAAACGGTGCTTGTCATATTACGAGATGATCATTCTTCCACGGCCTTTTCTCTTTGCCTCATAAAGCGCCTTGTCGGATTCTTCATACATCTGGTTAAAGGTGGACTCCGGGTTTGCGATCACCACACCCATGGAGATGCCCGTTCCCCCTTCGGTAGATTTTACGGTCATATTTACCTTGTCAAAAATCTGCTGTGCCCGCTCGCGCATCTGGGATTCATTTGTTTCCTTGTCAAAAAACAGAATGGCTGAAAACTCATCACCGCCCATGCGGCAGGCGCGGTCCTCTTTCCGAAGGGACATCACCAGTGCCTGTGCCACGATGATCAGGAATTTATCGCCATTATGGTGGCCGAAGGTGTCATTGTATTCTTTGAATTTATCCACATCTATCATCAGCATCATGATCTTGGATTTTCCTTCCAGGATCTTCAGCTCCACATCACTGCGGAAAGCGGCATGGTTCAAAAGCCCTGTAAGTGAATCCCTGCGGTATGTACGTTCCCATTCCCGCAGCCGTATCTGGGCTTTGTTTTGTTCAGCATCTGTGAGCATTTTCATGGAATATGTATTTGTGATGTCGGCAATGATGATCTCCGAGCGCTCTGCGCGGACTGCCGAATCAAAATACACTCTTCCAAAACAGAATACATAAATATCGGAGCCATCTTTTCGGCGGAGCTTATGTTCTTGAAATACAAGAGGGCTTTTGGCAAGGCTGGCACTGGTCTGGCATAAATATTCCGTGCGTTCTTCTTCCGGGATCAGGTCCGCCTGGATCATGGGATGTTTGAGGATATCCTCGGAAGTATATCCTGTCATTTTCTCGAAATTTTCGTCTATTGATACGATCCGCATGGACTCGTCCAGCAAATACCGGCTGTATGGAACAGGATGGACGATCAGGCTTTTCGCGTTTTTGCTGTTATCCATGCTCTCAGGATACCCGGACATTTCGCAGCTATTTGGCTCAGCCTTATCTCCCACAAAGGATTCATCCGGTGGGTTTTCCTTCAGCATCCGGAGAAATTCTGACACAATGTAAGGATCAAACTGAGTACCTGCACAGCGTTTCAATTCCTCTATTGCTTTTGCATGGGACTTGGCAGCCCTGTAAGCGCGATCATTTGTCATGGCATCGTACGCATCCACCACTGCGATCACCCGGGACAAAAGCGGAATACTCTCGCGGCTGAGGCCATCCGGATATCCGTTGCCATCCCAACGTTCATGGTGATGGCGGATCTCTTCTGCAATTCCTTTCAGTTCAACGTTGCTGTTGGCGATCTCGTATCCTTTTTCCGTATGGGATCGAAGGATTTTCCACTCCTCATCGGAGAGCTTCCCCGGCTTGTTGAGTATCTCCAGAGGAATTCCAATCTTGCCGATATCATGGAGGAGGCAGAGCAGCGACAATTTGCTTTGCTGGATATCCGTGAGTTCGATCCGTTTCCCTAATTCAGCACCAAGAAACTGGGTACGGCGTACGTGATGTTCCGTATCGCTGTCACATTCCTGAAGGGCACGGATCAAAGAAGTAAGCATTTCAGAATGGATGGATTCCCTGTCAAGAAGCTTTTTCGCACGCATGGCCTCTGAAGCTACATAGATAGCCTGAAGAACGTCCGGTATGTCCTCCGTAGTAGTGCTGACCGCAAATTGGATATTGCCGTCGAAGCTTTCTTTTACCTGTCCAAGATATTCCTGCACATCTGATTCGCTGCTGTGGCTGCAAAGGGCAATGAGATTTGCTTCTACACCTCTTACATAATAAGTCTGTTTCGGGAAACATTTCCGCATGGTGTCTGCAAGCATCCGGATCTTCTGGTTTCCGGCATTGTTTCCGCGTGTACTGTTGATTACAGAAAGGCTGTTAATGTCACAGACTGCCACAGTTGTCGGGAAGGCAAAATGCCCACTTTCTTCTTTTGCAAAGCGCTGGAAGCTATCCCAGTTTTGGAACCCCGTCAGCAGGTCAGTTTCCAGAGCTGCATCTGAAAATACAAACATCTGTCCCAGCTTCTGGTTCTTTTCATTTTTCAACCTTCGGATATCACACCGCAAAGGCCGTTCTTCCGTTCCGTCCTTTATATAGCATTGTAGGGAAAAACTGTCATTTTCTGTCTCAGAATCAAGGGAAAGATGGTAACAGTCCAGAAAATCTTCCAAAATGGCACATTTTTCCGTTTGGAGCCCGCCCAGAAGATAGTCTGCCCTTTCATTATGAAGGAGCAGGTTGTTATCGTAATCAAATAAGACAATTCCTTGGCCGATATTCTCAAAAATGCTGGTCTTCAGGCGGTTCAGCATACCGTGGGTGGAATAATTAAAACAACTCCAATAAAGAAGAAAAGCAGTAAGGCTGTACCCGCAGATGGAGTAGTCCAAAAGGTTATAGACATTTACACCGGGCCAGAACAGGAATATTGCGTTTACAGATACAATGGCAAGTATCCCCAGAATAACGTAGCGGTACTGTGCCCGGTATTCATTTGGAATTTTAAACATTTTCCAGATCAGCAGGATCAGAATCACTGCCACAAGGGAATACGTGAAAACGAGATGCATCCAGTAAAGGGGCCTCATCTGGTAGCTATATTTTGCAATGATAGTATCCCTGCGGATATAGCGAATGGCAATTTCACTGAAAGGATTCACTGTAAAAACTGCGATTTCAAATAAAGTATACAGTACGATCAGTTTCAGCACTAGCTTACCGAGCTTTGTAAAATTGCGTTTCGTAAAGAATATGGTAAATATGAGAAGGCAGACCAGCATGATATCAATACTGACAAAATAGATACTAGACATCACCGACATGCACAGATAACTGGCATTGAGAATACTGATGAGGTAACTGATATCTACCACAGCTGCACCTATACAGGCGAAACCTAAAAATTTCCCCGTGGTCTTATTTTTCTGAATGGACTTTACGGCTAAAATGATATCTGCACATGCGATCAAAATGGAAATTATAATATACCAATCCAGAAATACTTTATTCATATGGTTGCCGCCCTTTCTGTCGGAATTATGTCTCCGATACCTGTTTATAGTATATAAAATCCATACATGAAAATCAATTCATAAAATTGAAAAAAATGCTTGCAATTAAGGAAAGATAGTGATATACTAAGCAAGCTGAAACGATGCGTGGCTCAGTTTGGTAGAGCGCTGCGTTCGGGACGCAGAGGTCGCAGGTTCAAATCCTGTCGCATCGACTCCTTGGCAGGGGCACCGGAAACCTAGGGATATAAAATAGGTTTCCGGTCTTTTTTTGTACGTAGGAATAAATACTGCCGCCAAAAGGGAGAATCCAGCTTGTATTTCAAAAATGTGCATGCTAATATTATTTTATGAGCCAAGGGACAAATGGACATTAGGCTCATTTGTCGGGTAACTCATTTTATAAAGATGTCAGGCCAAAAGTCATTAAGCTATATGCTTTTTAAAAGCCATGGGGAAATTCAGGGAGGATACAGGATGAAAGACATCAGAAGAAAAAGATGGATGTTTGTAAGACCGGTAACCACGATCACCTGTTTTGTTTTCGTGCTGTTCTTTGCCCTGCTTTGTGTAAATAAGGAAGGAAAGGCAGAGAAACTGAAAACTATCCGTGTGGGTTATTATCAAGTGGATGGCTACCATGAGCTGGATGCGGCTGGGAAACGCTGGGGCTACGGCTATGAGTTCCTGCAGAAGATCGGACGCTATCTTCCTTATAAGTACGAGTATGTTGGCTATGAGAAAAACTGGCAGGATATGCTTGAGATGCTGGAAAAAGGGGAAATAGACCTTCTTACCGGCGGAGGAAAAACGGAAGAGCGGGAAAAACAGTTCGGTTTTTCAGAAAGTGCGATCGGTACAAATATTACGACGCTGACGGTCCGGGAAGGAGATGACCGGTTTAAAAGCGGGGATTATACTACATATGACGGAATGAAAATAGGGTTTGTGAATAAAACTTTTCGCGCTAAGAGTTTTCGAGCCTTTGCAAAAGAGCACGATTTTACCTACACGGCCGTATACCGGGATAATTTTGAAGAATTGCAGACAGCGCTGCAGGCAGGTGAGATTGACGGGATCATCAGTACAAATCTCAGAAAGCTGAAGGATGAGGTGGTGCTGGATCAATTTGATTACAGTGATTTCTACGTGATGACCCGCAAAGAGGATCAGGAGCTTCTGAATGACATTAACAATGCAATCAGTCAGCTGGATAAAGATGAGCCGGGATGGCGCACCAGCCTGCTTTCACAGTTTTATGGAAAGAATAGCCAGAGCGCGCTGGCATTGACTTCCGCAGAGAGTGAATATCTGCAGACCATGGAGGCGGACGGGGCGGTACTGAAGGTGCTGGTAAACCCTGACAGGAAACCATATTCGTATTTTGAGGACGGAGAGGCAAAGGGTATCATTCCCTCGATTTTTAGTTCGGTTGCGGACCGGCTGGGGATATCCTATGAGATTCTGGCAACGGAAAACAGGGAGGAGTATGAGCAGAAGCTAAGATCCGGAGAAATAGATATTTGTGTCGATATGGGATATGATTACTCGGTGGCGGAAGACTGCGGGTATGAATTAACGGACCCTTATATGTCCACGGGGTTTTCCAGAATTACGCGGAAGAATGATGGGGCTGAGGTAAAGACGGTTGCTTCAATAAAAAGTTCTTATCTGATGTCGGATTATCTGGAGGAGCGGTATGAACCGCAGGATATCAGGTATTACGATTCCATCAAAGAATGTGTGGATGCCGTGAAAGACAGCGAAGTGGATTCTGCATTTCTTTATACGTATACGGCACAGCAGATTATGAATGAGGATATACGTAACCGGTTTGATTCCGTCATAGCAAGCGGGGAATTCGTCTCTTTTGCGATCGGAGTACGGCAGGACTTAGATTCATGTCTGCTCACTGCGCTGAACAAAGTGGTACAAAACATGAAGAGCACTGAGGTAGATGGGATTATCCTCGACGCGGCAGAAAGTCTGCAGGTACCCATGAGCCTCACAACTTTTCTTTATTACAACCCTGTATACGGAATGATCTTGATGGCAATTTTCGGTATAGCAGCATTGATCGTGGGGGTAGCGGTGGTCAGTCTGAGAAACCAGAAGAAGCTGCAGGCTGCCTATGAAGAAGTGCAAGCAGCGAACAATGCAAAGAGAGATTTCCTGTCGAAAATGAGCCATGATATCAGGACTCCCATGAATGCCATCATGGGCATGACAGAACTGATTGAACGCCACGCGGGTGACCGGACAGTGGTGGAGGATTATCTGAAAAAACTGCGTATCTCAGAAAAATACCTTCTGACCTTGCTGAACGCGATCCTTGATATGGGAAGGATCGACAGTGGAAAGATAGAGTTGGAACACACGTTTTTTTCCCTGAAAGACATGGCAGAAGAAGTTGCGGTGATCCTTCACGATATGGTAGACCAGAAAACGCAGGAATTTAGGATCGATATAAGGGATGTCCGCCACATTTTTGTAGCCGGGGATAAGCGGAAACTGGAACAGACCTTGATCAACCTGTTGACGAATGCTTCCAATTTTACTCCGCAAAATGGAAAAATCCTTCTGCGGATCGAAGAGGAAGAGGAAGGGAATTTTGTTTTTACAGTAAAAGATAATGGGATCGGGATCCCGGAGGATCAAAAGAAACACATTTTTGAGGCTTTCTCCAGAGTGGAAGATTCCAGAACATCTGCTGTGGCAGGGACAGGGCTTGGATTGTCCATCGTCAAAAGCTATGTGGACATGGCTGGAGGAACGATCCAAGTGGAAAGCGAGCCGGGCAAAGGAACTGAGTTTATCCTGCGTATTCCGCTGGAAATCCAAAGTAATCAGGCACTTCCGGAAGAAGAGATGAAAAAAACGGGAATAAAGGACAACTTACACGAGAAGGGTGACTTGCACGAGAAGGACGATTTATATGAGAAGGGCGGCTTGCACGGAAAGAATGACATACAAGAGAAAGACGGCATGGGAGAAAACGTCGGCATACAAGAGGAAGAGGAACCAGACCTGCTCGGCGGACTTCGTGTGCTTCTTGTGGAGGATAACGAATTAAACCGGGAAATCGCACAGGAACTTCTGGAAACCATGGGCGCGGAGGTTCACTGCGCAGAGAACGGAAAAGAAGCTGTGGATCAGTTTACTGCTTCAGGATCCGGAACGTATGATGTGGTCCTTATGGATCTTCAGATGCCGGTGATGGATGGGCTGGAAGCCTGCAGGCAGATACGGGGATCCGGAAGAGAAGACAAAAATATCCCAATATTTGCCCTGAGCGCCAATGATGGCGAAGAGGATATCAGGAATATCCGTGAAGTTGGGATGAATGGACATTTGTCAAAACCCTTTGATGTGGATAAGATCTATCAGCTTCTCAAAGGAATTGAGGAAAGCCGTTGACATGGCTATGATTGAAAGCTGTCTTTAAAATGCAAGCACATTAATTTTTGCTTGCTTCTAAACAATTTCAGAAAACAAAAGAAAGAAGACAACATGAAGCTTAAAACAGCAATTTTACAGAAACGGTCACTGGACCGGCAATATGAAAAAAGCACGGGGATCATCTTAGAAAAGATGGCAGAGACAGCAGAGAATAACGCAGATATTCTCTTGCGATGGGAAACACCTTCCGAAAAGTAAAAGCATATGGTGAATTAGTGACATGCTCCCCCCACTTCAAACAAAGTTAAGTGGTGGGAGCATGTCACCGTATATGAAAAATTGACACATTCTTCTTTCTTTTTTGCATATTTCTTCTTGGAACGGTATGATACAATAATTCAAGAAGGGGCTTTGAATCGTTGCGGAGGGCATACCAGTTAGAAAAAGGATGAAAAGAAAAAACAGTACAAGCAGCAGTTTTAAAATTTAAGAATGGCGGCTGCCATAGACCGCATCTCTAAGTGCCGCATTTCCACAATGTTTTTTGGGTAGCCAATGACACCGTGATTGTCCCAGGGGTCATTGAACCAATATTCTGTGTCACTGACTCCCACCAGCAACATACAGTGTTCATTATTGATCCAGGTAAACGATGTGCCATCAGGCAATGTCCAAGTGGTTCCCGGATAGGATGGTTTGAGGTCAATGGTGGCCCAGTATAATACAGGAATGCCGCATTTTACATATCGTTCTATGATGTCTGCGGTGGAAAGCTCTGAAATATCGATGGCTTTGACAGGCAAGCCCTTTTCTGAAGCAATTTTATTTACGGTATTTACGATCACATCTGCGTAACAGCCGTAAGAATCAGGATCATAAGGGGAGCCAATAAAGTATTCGAAAGGTGACTGGCCGATCAGTTTTTGGTCGTGGATCATTAAGTCACTGGTGGGAAGATATGAGATAAATTCATCTACCCCTATCGATATGCCGCAATAATCCAGCAGCATCACGGTACTTACACTTTCGCAGCCTGTAGGCCATTTGGGCATTTGATTGATGTATGGAACAGTATTCAACATTTTCATGATTCAAGAGTCCCCTTCCATTCGGATTGAAACAGGTTTTAAAGTTCCTATATGATATATGATTCTTGATTTTACATGACGCGCCCTGCAAAATCAATGCGGATTTTTATGACAAGCATACGGTTTTGCGAATATTTGAGGAGGGGCTCTGAATATTTACATACTTTGAAATAATATATTTTCGTATGAGGAAGGATTGTGATAATATGAAAATAACCATCATTCACGGACAAAACCACGAAGGAAGCACTTGTATGGTGGCAAGAGAGCTGGCAAAAAAAGTGAGTGGAGAGATAAAAGAGTTCTTTTTGCCCCGGGATTTTGATAAACCTTGTAAGGGATGTTACACGTGCTTTCAGACAGATTTATCGAAATGCCCTCATTATAAAGAACTGGAGACACTGGAAAAAGCCATTCTTGACGCAGATCTTCTTATATTGGAAAGTCCGGTGTATGTGTACCATGCCACAGGGCAGATGATGAGTTTTCTGGATCATTTCGGTACCTGGTGGGTGGTTCACAGGCCTTTGCCGGAGATGAGCAGAAAACAGGCTGTCGTAATCAGCACTGCGGCAGGCGGAGGAATGAAGTGTACAAATAAGGATATGGCTGACAGCCTTGAAATGTGGGGGATCCATAAAGTATACAGAATTGGTGTGGGCGTACAGGCGACGAAACCGGATGAGATTCCGAAAGGGATCATGGAAAAGATCCATAAGAAAACAGACAGGGTTGCCGGGCAGATCCGTAAAAATGCAGGAAAGTGCGGATTTAACAGGCGCGCAAAAAAATGGTTTTATCTGATGCGTTTTGCCCACAAACATTTCCCACCTGCCCAGCCGGATTACGGATATTGGGAGGAAAGAGGATGGCACGGCAAGAAGAGGCCATGGAGGTAATTATGAAATATAATAAAACGATAATACTGAAAAACGGTAAAGAATGCTGTTTGAGAAATGGAGTAGAAAGTGACGGTCAGGAGGTGCTAGAGATCTTTAACCTGACCCATGGTGAGACCGATTACCTGCTTTCTTATCCGGATGAAAATAGTTTTGATGCGGTACAGGAAAGCCAATTCCTGAAGGGGAAAACTGAGAGTGAAAATGAGATTGAGATCCTTGCTGTCTTGGATGGTAAGGTAGTGGGGACTGCCGGTATTGAGTCCATCGGAAGTAAAGATAAAGTGAAACATCGCGCTGAGTTTGGTATTTGCATCGCCAAGGAGTATTGGGGGCTTGGAATCGGACGGGCGCTGGCAGAAGCCTGTATTGAATGTGCAAGAAAGGCAGGGTACATACAGCTGGAATTGGATGTAGTTGCCGAGAATACAAATGCGATAGCTTTGTACAAAAGTGCCGGATTTGTGGAATACGGAAGGAATCCCAAGGGCTTTCGTTCCCGCCTGAAGGGATTTCAGGAATTAGTATATATGAGATTGGAGTTATAATGCGTTCCTATTATTTTACATAGCAAAAGGATGACATGAGATAAATAGAATTGCCCATTTATGGACAATAGGATTATTCCCCTTACTCGGGTATGATGCAAGTGGAGGGTGTAAAGATGATACACTACGGACCACTTTGGGATACCATGAAGAAAAAGGGAATCACGCAGTATAAGCTGATCAAAGAGTACGGGTTTTCTACTGGGCAGCTTTCCAGACTGCGGGCAAATGAAAACGTATCGACCAATACGCTGAATTATTTGTGCGAAATTTTGGACTGCCAGCTGGAGGACATTGCGTGCTACAGCAAAGAAGACATAACAAAAAACAACAAGAAGCTAAAAGAAAAAGAAGCAGAAGATTAGAAAATGGGGATGTTTCGGCATCCCTATTTTTTTCAATTATCCAGCACCAATTTCCACTGTCCGGTAAGGTTCTTCACCGGAAGCAAACCGAAGCTTTGAGCGGTAAAGATGAAGGGTCAATTGATCACAGGGGTCGTTTATTTCCATATATTCTTGTGTGATCCTTTCCAATAGCTGTCCGCTGCCCTTGGTCTTGTAGACCACTACGTTTACCAAAGCTTCCGTGTGGTTTGGAAAGGAGAGTTTTGAACTACTGATGATCTTGTAATCCGGCAGGCTGAAATAGAGAATAAGCAAAATTAGGAAGACAGCGCTGAACATGAAGTGGTAAAATCTGGTTTTTAATCTTATATGCATATGCACGGGTTCCTCCACGTATAATATTGTCCAATTATGGACAATATTATTCTAGCCCGTATTCGGGTATTATTCAAGTGGAGGACATGAGAATGATACATTTCGAACGGTTCTGGGACACTTTGAAGAAAAAAGGAATAACACAATATATGTTGATCAATCAATTTCATATTTCAAGGGGACAGCTCCACCGGCTGAGGACAAACCAAAATGTATCTACCCATACGCTGAATTATTTATGTGAAATATTGGATTGCCAGATCGAGGACATTGTATCTTACACGAAAGAGGATTCGGAACCGGATAAAACAGAGAAGGAAAGCAAAACGCGAGAGTATTCGGAATAGTTAAAACAGAAAAGTGGTTTAAAAGAAGAGAATATTCTGAAAATATAAATTAAATAAAAAAATAAATAAAAAACAGTTGACAAAGAAGGAAAAAGACATTATAATAAAGACAACAAAAGACAAGAGACAAAAAATTTAGGAGGACGGTCCAATGGCATAGCTAATTTGCAAACGGACAACTAAATAGTAAGAACGGAGGTTATATAGTGAAACTTCAGATTATTCATTGATAGAGCTATCTGATGACGAGAAAGTCAGATAGCTCTAATTTTGTCATGGCGACGAGAAAAATGGACATCGTGTTTTATAAACGGTCTTTTAATTCCTCAACTGTCATTCCAAGTCGCGGATGGCGCACGAAGGGCGCGATCTGGGATAGTGGGATCAGGACAAAGTCTCTTTTATGCATTTCGATGTGGGGTATGTGAAGTGTTTCACTGTCCATCACCAGATCATCATAGAGAAGGATGTCAAGATCCAGTGTGCGGGGACCCCAGTGGACTAGGCGTTCCCGATGAGCCTCCTGCTCGATGGTATGGAGTTCCTCCAACAGCTCCTCAGGTGTAAGAAGAGTCCGCAGCGCAAGTGCTCCGTTTAGAAAATCGTCTTGTTCTACTCCGCCGTATGGGGCTGTGACAAGAAAATCGGACACTTTGGTAACGCGGCAGAGGGGATGCTTGTCCAGCATGGAGATTGCCATGTCCAGATATCCTTTTTTGTCCCCCATATTGGAACCAAGGGCAATATATGCAGTATGCCAGCCACGGGAAATACGGATGGAAACCGTATCCAGTGGAAGGCCGATAGGTGCCCAGGGTTTTTTAATCTCAAGATCCAGTTTTTCAATGAGGGGGAAGGTAAGCAGGATCTTTTCAGCAAGATGCTCAGCGACCCGCTCTATGAGCTGAAAGGTGTGCCCTTCTATCATATTCTTGATAAAGTGGCAGACCTCCCCGTAATTGGTGGAATGCTCCAGAGCATCGCTCTTGCCGGCTTTTCGCGTATCGGTATAGAGGACTGCTGAGATGATAAACTTCTGGCCCAGCACATTTTCTTCCGGATATACACCGTGGTTTGCAAACACTTCAAGGTTTTGTATTGTGATGTTGTCCATATTGATCTCCCATTTTTATTTTGACGTAGCTGTTTTATGAAATTTTGCTTGGCTCTGAACCGTTCATCTTGACAAAATTGCTTCGGTCATTTGAATGATACGATAGTTTTCTTTGATGTCGTGGACACGGACGAAGGAACATCCCTTCATGACACCGATGACTGTAGTGGCTAATGTGCCTTCAACCCGGTCTGTGGCAGGTAGATCAAGGGTCAGGCCGATCATGGATTTCCGGGAGGTGCCAAGAAGTACAGGGAATCCCAGCTGATGCAGGATATCCACATGATTCGTGATCTCCAGATTCATCTCATATGTTTTTCCGAAACCTACACCTGGGTCTAAGATGATCTTGTCATCGGCTACTCCGGCTTCCCGGGCGATGCGTACACATTCTTCCAGATCAGAAACCACATCTTTTTGAAAATCATCATAGACGGCTTCCTGCCTGTTGTGCATTAAGCAGCATGCGGCGCCGTATTTTGCAGTGAGCTCTGCTACACGTTTGTCATGCTTGAAGCCCCAGATGTCGTTGACCAGATCTGCACCTGCCTGAAGGGCAGCTTCTGCCACAGCTCCCTTGTAGGTGTCGATAGAAACGGGGACATCAAAATGTTTTTTTACAGCTTCAATTACGGGAACTACACGTGAGATCTCTTCTTCGTCGGTGATGACTTGATGGCCGGGCCTTGTGGATTCCCCGCCAATGTCAACAATGGCAGCCCCCTCCCTGATCATTTCTTCTGTGTGGCGCAGTGCTGCGTCCAGATGGTTAAATTTTCCACCGTCTGAAAAGGAATCGGGAGTGACATTCAAGATTCCCATAATATAGCATTTATGTGCTGTGTCAAATTCTTTCTTTCCGATAATCATGATAATCCTCCAAATATATTTTTTAATCGGCTATGAGCAAGTAGCAAAGTGGATTGTGTATATCCGCTTGACGAATCATATAGTAATGCGCCGGTTCTTTTTATCGATACTCCAGTTGCATTCACCTTCCGCTGGGCAGGAAAAACAATTTCGGGAAAGTTTGTCTGCCCGGTAGAGCAACTGGGACAAAAGCTGGCAGGAATCTTCAACGGCCGAAGATCTTTTTTCCAAAGCTGCCTTAGGTGTGGTGCCATCCGAGGATGATGTGCTGCCCCGATGGTTTAAAATAGATTCGCATACCGTATGAATTTCTTCTTGTGTAAAATTACATTCACTCATGATACGCTCTGCCAAAGCGGTGCTGGCTTTTTCATGGGGAATCCCGTGTGCGATCTGACGATACCGTCCGATGTCATGTAAAAGTGCTGCTGCATAAATCAGCACTTTGGAAAGGCCGGCTCCGGTTTCCAGATTCTGGATATAGGCGATTCTGGCCACATCCAGAAAGTGTTCCAGAGTATGATTGCAGAAAATACGCTCCGACTCTGCTTTTTGGAGCGCTTGGAATTGCTCCTGATATAGGGGGTGTTCCCATATTTTATGTATGCGTTCCATATTGGTACACGTTCCTTTCAAAAAATGAAATGAGGCGCAAGGTATTCTTTATTTTTTCAAAAAATGAAATAAGCACGAACTATTATTTCACCATCTGCAGGAACGTCTGCTGCAGGGAATAATCGTCTGCAAACACACCGCGGACAATGGTCGTCACTGTTTTTGTCCCCGGTTTTTGTACTCCTCGCATAGTCATGCACATATGCTCTGCTTCCAGCATCACCATGACTCCCTTTGGTTTCAAGTATTCTTCCAGAGCGTCAGCAATCTGCGCCGTCATATTTTCCTGAATCTGGGGACGGCGTGCAAAGACCTCTACGGTGCGGGCCAGCTTGCTGAGGCCTGCAACGTGACCATCCGGAATGTAGGCAACGTGTGCTTTGCCGTAAAAGGGGAGCAGGTGGTGTTCGCACACAGAATAAAATGTAATATCCTTTTCAAGGACCATGTTGTTGTTTGTAGCGTGGAATTGTTTGGCAAGATGTGTACCGGCATTTTCATTTAATCCGCCATAGATCTGGCTGCACATGCGGGCAATGCGGTCCGGGGTTTCTAGAAGACCTTCCCTTGTAATGTCTTCTCCGATACCTTCCAGCATAAGCCGGACGCCTTCTTTGATTTTTTCATAATCCATGTTCCATACCTCCTAAAAAGCTTTCGGGATGTACGGCAGATGGCATGAAAAAAGAACTGCATACAAAAACATCCCGATGTGAATTGGTAATCGGAATAAATAATAACGGTATCCCTTCACAATCGAGATGAAATCATCTTATTTGCAACGGGTGCGGGCTCCATATCGTAAACCAATGTATATACGTTCTTGGCTTTTCGTTTCTGCGGCAACTCCCCATCCACGGAACACTTAACGCATGAAACCCTATTTTGCATTCATATTATTTATCTGTGCAGCCAGTATAGCATGTTTTATTGGGAAATACCAGTAATTTTCGTATTTCTTTGCTTATTTGCCGGGAAGCTCTTATAATGATGTTGGGTCGGTCCAATGGCTTCAAATGATGTGTGCTTCATATATTTGCACAAAAAATACGAGGAAAAGGCGAAAAAATCATTGAGAATCACGATATAATGTGACATTGTCACATCCTTTTCTGAAAAAACGTTATACTTTATAGTTACGATTCTTTCACTGTGGAGCGTGACGGTTTTGGAACGTGCCTTAAGGGGATGTTTGCAAAATACTTCATAAATACAGGAGAAATCTTATGGAAGTGATCAACGACAAAGAATTATTAGAATACTATTGTGAGCAGCGGGACATTGCTTCTCATTTTACGAATTGGGATGGGCTGGTGAAAAAGCTGGTGCGTTATAAAAAAGGAGAGATCATAGCTCTGTATGGAGATAAAGCAGATAAATTGTTTTTCCTCGTGAAAGGTACCATTAAATTTTCCTGTATTGCTGACAATTATGAAGAATTTTTCTTTTTCAATGCCAGAAATGAGGGCTTATTCGGGGAAGTGGAATATGTGATGGACATTCCTTTGATCACCCAGTCTGAGGTGATGGAAGAATGCGACTGTATCGTCATTCCGGTGGAAGAGAACCGCAATCTACTTGATCATGACCTAAAATTCCAAGTTTTCCTGACTCATATCTTAGCAAAGAAATATGATGATATCCGGCGGCATTATATGGATATTGAATCCTATCCGCTGGAAGTCCGTTTTGCACGTTATCTATTTGCGGATCGCCGCAGCGATACGATTGAAGATCTGCAGCAAATATCACGGGCAATCAAATGCAGCTACAGGCAGCTCCTTCGTATCGTGAAAAAATTTTGTGAAAACGGATGGATCCGGCACATGGAACAGAAGGGAAAATATAAGATCGTTGACCGCAAAGCGTTAGAAAAACTTATGAATCACATATAAAAAGTTGGGAGGTTATATCACATGAAACGATCAAAAGCAAACAAAATCATCCAGTACACAATTGATGCGCTGAAAAAGGCACAGTTCCCTCTTCCGCCTTTTGCGTATTACACCACAGAAGACTGGAAGAATCTGGATGAGACAGAGGTGGAGCTGGTGGAAAACATGCTGGGCTGGGACATAACAGATTTTGGCAGCGGTGACTTCGACAAGATCGGTCTCACTATTTTTACATTCCGCAATGGAAACTTCCACGCAAAAGACAAATATCCGAAGCCATACGCAGAAAAGATGCTGTATGTAATGGATGGACAGATCCTTCCATACCATTACCACTGGTCAAAGCGCGAGGATATTATTAACCGCGGCGGCGGTGATCTGGAAATCACCATGTACAATTGCAAACCGGAAGACTTTGCAGATGTGGAAGGCGGACGTGCCGGTAAACCGGGCCAGTTTGATGATACTCCGGTCATCGCTTCCATCGATGGCAAGAATGTGACCGTGCCGGCAGGTGGCAAGGTTGTTTTGAAGCCGGGCCAGTCGATCTCCATTGCTCCGGGACAGTACCATATGTGGCAGGGTGTACCGGGAACAGG
>JALFIB010000249.1 GCA_022776305.1 Lachnospiraceae bacterium | reverse complement strand
ATGGTATCACACATGGAACAGGGGACAAAGGAGTCTGCCGATCCGTGGATCATCAAGATCGGTACTTTCGCATTTCTCACTTCTACAGCGGAATTGCACTCATCCAGTCCATACCCTGCTTTTCTTTTGTTGACAAAATCTGAGATCTGCATGATGGGAAAGGCCGGGAGATGGTACATGGAGTGAAGTACATGGGTAAACACTTCCTTCGCTGACGTAAAGGCGCAGTCGGAAATGATCCCTTTTACCTGCGGCGGCAGATCCAGTGAGCTGGTCATCAGCACCGTTGCTCCTCCCATGGAATCTCCGTGGAGCAGGATCTGTACCTGCTGGCCGCAGGTCTCAACTGCCCATGCGATCCATTTCATGGCATCCCACCTGTCAAGACATCCAAATCCGATGTATACGCCCTCGCTCTCCCCATGGGCACGCTCATCTACCAGCAGCATGGAATATCCGCGTTTTAAATAATAATCGGAAAGGCCAATAAAATCATTCATTCCCTTACTGGTATAACCGTGGAAGCAGATCACTGTTTTTTCTAAGTTTCCCTGTGGAAACCAAGTGGCATGAAGGCGGAGCCCATCATCCGCATGAAGAAAAACATCTTCATGGGGTTGGGACAGAAGGTACTCTTTTCTCACTTTCATCATGGGCCTGTACTGATCCCAGTCTGTCCCGGCCATTTTAATGGTGCGTTCCACCTTGGCGCTGTTGCGCTTCAATGCAATATTGTAAAAATATGCGGTCCCCCCTGCTTCTGCTGCAGCGAGAAGTCCCATACACACCGCCGCTCCTTTCGCGGCTTTTATTTTTTTCATTTCTTTCTCCTCTTGATCAATTCATTTAACTTTAATGCTTTATCAAAATTTCCTTCTACTTTCAGCTTCTGCACAGTAAACGCAAAAACCGGATCCAGTTTCCCTTCCACAATATCAGTAAATGTCTTTGCGGTGGCAGTGAACATGGCGTCTCTGTCGTAATACTCATAAGGCTCTACAGACAGCTTTCCATCCTTTACTTCCACATAAAAGATACCGGAAGCCTCTCCGATAATATTAAATTGGTATGCCAGATGTTCCTTGATGTCACTCACATCTGCCTCCATAAAATCTCTTTTCACATTTGCAAAATACTCCGCGTATGTCATCACTCATATCCTCCCAAATAAATTTCTACATTTTTCGACCGTCGGTCGATTTAATTCTTTATTAGAATATCATCACTTTCGACCATTGGTCAATTCATTTTCCGCACAAAAATAAAACCCGGACATTTTATTTTCTGGGTGAATATTGCTAGTTGTAAATGCTATTTTCTCTGTGGTATACTGGATTTTATATGAGACATGGGACAAATGGACATAAAATCGAAAAACCGACGTTAGGCTCATATATTGGGCAGCTCATTTTATATGATGTTAAAATTTAGATTTGTAATCACTCGGAAAACGCGCACAGAAAGGTACCTACTATGAAAAAAACCGAAAAATATCATCAGATTCTGGACGCACTGGAAGAACTGCTGGACCGTAAGGACATTAAATCCATCTCTGTAAGCGAGATCGCCCAAAAGGCAGGTATGGGAAAAGGAAGTATCTACTACTACTTTCCTTCCAAAGACGCCATCCTTGATGCTTTGGTAGAGCGGAATTATGAACAGCCTCTGGAAACTGCCAAAAGTCTGGCGAAACAGACGGACATCTCGCCCTTTACACGCATGGCCATGCTGTTTCAGGCCTGCCGCAACTCTTCCGCCGAGTTTTTAAAGCATGGAAATAGCGCTTCCCGGGATGTCTCTTCTGACAACTCCCATGAAAGCGCCTATATTCATCAAAAATATTTAAACCATATGATCGCAGAATTAAAACCTGCGCTGACAGAAATCATCAAGCAAGGGATCGAGCTTGGGGAGATCCACTTCGACCGCCCCGCCGCCCTTGCAGAGATCGTGCTGATCATCCTGTCTGTGAAAATGGACAATACCATCATTCCATCCAGTCCAAAGGAGATCGAAGACACTATCTGGGGCCTTATCTCCCTTCTGGAACAGGGTACCGGAAATCCCAAAGGAACGTTGAATTTTTTGACAGCACTGTAACCATCATTGATTTCATCCTATAGCGATCCGTCATCCTTTACACAAAAGCATTGCGCTGTGCATCATACTCATAGTTAACTTCTCTCAGCTTTTCTTCCAGCTTGCTGCGATCCACGCCCATGCCGGAGCAAAAATCATCCAGAGAGCTGTAATTGTCGCGGAGCTGCGTGTTCACATAGCTGAGCAGCATAATAGGATCCTGCGGTAAATTCATCGTCTTATTCCTCCTGTTTTTATCTCTCTATTATCTCACTCCACCACTTCTGCTGCGGCCCGCACATCGGCAGTCAGTGACCCGTCTTCTGCATGGAATACGATGGTATCATCCATTCCAACTTTACCTGAAAGGATCAGACGTGCCGCAAGTGTCTCTACATTTTTCTGCAGGAAACGCTTCAGCGGTCTGGCGCCGTATACCGGGTCGTAACCACCTTCGATGATGTAATTCTTTGCAGACGGGTCCAATTCAATATGGATGTCCTGTGAAGCAAGCCGCTTATTGAGATCGGTTACCATCAAATCAATGATATTGCCGATGTTATCTTTTGTCAACGGCTTAAACATAATGATCTCATCGAGACGGTTCAAAAACTCCGGGCGGAAGCTGCCCCGCAGCTGCTCCATCACTAGATCCTGCGCTTCCTGACGGATACTGCCGTCCGGCTCAATACCTTCCAGCAGGTACTGGGAACCAATATTGGAAGTCATGATCAGAATGGTATTTTTAAAGTCTACGGTCCTGCCCTGTGAGTCTGTGATACGCCCGTCATCCAGTACCTGAAGGAGTACATTGAACACATCGGGATGGGCCTTTTCCACTTCATCAAACAGTACAACGGAATAAGGTTTGCGGCGCACTGCCTCGGTAAGCTGTCCGCCCTCCTCGTATCCTACGTATCCTGGAGGCGCTCCGATCAGTCTGGACACGGAATGCTTCTCCATGTATTCACTCATATCGATACGCACCATATTCTGTTCATCATCGAATAAATTTTCCGCAAGTGCTTTTGCAAGCTCTGTCTTGCCCACACCTGTAGGGCCGAGAAACAGGAAGGAACCGATGGGCTTCGTGGGATCCTTGATCCCAGCTTTCGAACGAAGGATCGCCTCTGTTACTTTCTCCACGCCGTCATCCTGACCGATGACTCTCTTGTGCAGTTCCTCATCAAGGGCAAGGATTTTTGCCCGCTCACCCTGTGTCAGTTTTGCCACCGGAATACCGGTCCATCTGGAAATGATCTTGGAGATCTCTTCCTCCGTGACACTCTCATGGACCAGAGACATCTCGCGTTTGCCCACCTTTTCTTCTTCAATAGCAAGCTGCTGCTGGAGCTTCGGAAGTTCTCCGTACTGGAGCTCCGCAGCTTTATTCAAGTCGTAGTTGCGCTTTGCAAGCTCGATCTCCTTATTCATAGCTTCAATCTTTTCACGGAGAACGGACAGATTTTCCACTGCTTTCTTTTCATTATCCCACTGGGCCTTCTGGGAATTAAACTCGTCCCGCAGCTCTGCAAGCTCCCGCTGCAAAACTTCCAGACGCTCCTGACTTGGTTTATCCGTCTCTTTCTTAAGTGCTGCCTCTTCAATCTCCATCTGCATGATCTTTCTTTGCAGCTCATCCAGCTCTGTAGGCAGGGAATCCAGCTCTGTCTTGATCAAGGCGCAAGCCTCATCCACAAGGTCAATGGCCTTATCCGGCAAAAACCTGTCGGAAATATAGCGGTGGGATAAGGTGGCAGCTGCCACAAGGGCACTGTCTGTGATCTTAACCCCGTGGAATACCTCATAGCGCTCCTTCAATCCACGGAGAATGGAAATGGTATCCTCAACAGAAGGCTCATCCACCAATACCGGCTGGAATCTTCGCTCCAGCGCCGGATCTTTTTCAATGTATTTGCGGTACTCATCCAGCGTAGTCGCACCGATGCAGTGCAGCTCGCCCCTTGCAAGCATAGGCTTTAACATGTTGCCTGCGTCCATGGCGCCTTCCGTCTTTCCTGCGCCTACGATCAGGTGGAGCTCATCAATAAACAGGATGATCTCGCCGTTGCTCTTGCGCACTTCCTCCAGCACCGCTTTCAGACGCTCTTCAAATTCGCCTCGGTACTTTGCACCTGCTACCAAAGCTCCCATATCCAGAGCAAAAATCTTTTTATTTTTCAATCCTTCCGGCACATCTCCCCGCACAATACGCTGTGCAAGGCCTTCCACTGCTGCCGTCTTACCTACGCCGGGCTCACCGATGAGCACCGGATTATTTTTGGTCTTTCGGGACAGGATCCGGATGACATTGCGGATCTCGCTGTCTCTTCCGATCACCGGGTCAAGCTTCTGGTTTCTTGCTTTTTCCACAAGATCCTGTCCGTATTTATTTAAAGTATCGTAAGTCGCCTCAGGATTATCCGAGGTCACACGCTGGTTTCCCCGCACCGTAGAAAGTGCCTGCAGGAAACGTTCCTTTGTGATCCCAAATTCCTTCCAGAACTGTTTCATGGAAGGGCTGGGATTGTTCAGCAGTGACAGGAACAAATGCTCGACCGATACGTATTCATCGCCCATCTGCTTTGCCACATCTTCAGCGCTTACCAGTGCCTTATTCAGGTACTGCCCGATATAGACATTGCCGCCCGATACCTTGACCCTGCTGTTTAAAGCCTGTTCCAGACGGTTTTCGAAGTATTCTTTTTGTATTTCCATCTTCTCGATCAGTTTGCCGATCAGGCTGTCCTCCTGATGTAAAAGGGTGTAGAGCAGATGTTCCTGCTCGATCTCCTGATTTCCAAACTGATATGCAATCTTTTCCAGATCATTGACTGCCTGCAGAGATTTCTGTGTAAATTTGCTAATGTTCATAACCAAACCTCCTCACCATAACTCCCGTGGGACCGGAAAACCCGATCCCTGTCTTTTGTTATATCCGAACTATAACACTATTTTTAGCACTCGTCAAGGTTATTGGCTAACAATTTTATGAAAATTTTGTGAATCTTATTCCAGAGTTTCTATGTAAAAAGCTTTACTATTTTCTCCTTTTAAAGATTAGGATGTCAAAAGACACAGAAACTTCGACTACGTCTTCCGCTTCCAACAAGGCTGTGGCCTGAAGCAGCAGCAACTAAAAGTATGCCACGGTTAGTTCCAAAGGTGTTGTGACTACCAAGAAAGCCGGAAAGGGAAAAACCGTCACCATTACAGCAACAGCAAAAGACGGAAGCGGTAAAAAAGCATCCATCAAGATCAAGATAAAATAATAAATGCTGAAGTTTGAAAGAAATTGTCTAAAAGTATAAAACTGCCGCAAAGTCATCCAAATCAGATGATTTTGCGGCAGCTTTCCGCTATAGAGCCCAATATGTGATTGAAATGTACATTCCTGTCATGCGTTTTACGAGAAGGGTTAATCATTTCTGCTTGTTTTCTTGGCAGCTGTATTCTCAATAAACACAATATAGGAATCATAATTACACTGCGGCTTCGGCAATACCATTCCGCCCTGCATCAACGCCGTTCCCGTATATTCCCTTCCGTCCAGCACATAAATACCATCTCTGGCGAGTCCCTTCCATTTGACCCAAAGCGGTTTCGGATTGGCATGGAGGTCTGTGTATACCACACTTAAAACGGCTTTGCTTCCGTCCGGCAGCACGTAACTCCATGCTGTAAAATCGCGATTTTCCATTGGAGAGGTGAGGCGGTAATAATTACCTTTTTGGAATAGCTCGCAATGCTCATTGTACATAGCTATCTGCTCTCTGGCTTCTTCCATCTCCTGCTCTGTCAATTTGCCAAGATCAAGCTCATATCCGAATGCTCCCTGCATGGCACAGATCCCTCTTGTCTTGAACGGTGTTACACGTCCGTTCTGATGGTTCGGGCACACGGAAACATGGGCGGAAACTGTGGACATGGGATAACCGAAGGAAGTACCGTAATGGATGCCCACCGCATAAACGATCATCAGCCCTGTAAAGTTCGCAGCCAGATAGCCGGGAATCGTCTTTTCTTTCATGCGTTCTGCCATCAGGCCGGTCACGTAGGTCCCGATGCAGAAACCGATGATGTAGCCGAAGCTTGGCTTAAATACGTACCAGATGCCTCCCCCTTCTGAAAAAATAGGAAGACCCACTAAGCCCAGTACCATATAGGCTATCACCGAGACTGCACCCATTTTTGAACCAAGAAGTAATCCGGCAAGGGTGGTAAATAAAAACTGCAGGGTAAAGGGAACGACCGGGA
>JALFIB010000236.1 GCA_022776305.1 Lachnospiraceae bacterium | reverse complement strand
AAAAACATTTGTGATCTTGTTTCCCAGAATCTCATGGTATTTTTCATCATAAGAACAGGGCGAGTGGTCACTGGCGATCCCGCTGAAGGTTCCGTCCTCCACGTAACTCCAAAGCCGGTCCACTTCCTCCTGTGACCGAAGGGGTGGTGCGCATTTAAAGAGCGGCCCATTTTCCAACAAGTCTTTCTCTGTCAAGCTCAAATAATGGGAACATGTCTCTGCCGTAATATCATACCCTTCCTGCTGTGCTTCTTTTATCTTCTGGGCCACATCAGGACTGCTCACATGGCAGATATGCGCCTTACATCCCGTCGCTTTGGCGATCTCAATGATGTCTACGGTGGCTACCATCTCCGCAGCTGAGAGAGCTGTAATCCGGCGACACAGGGCCTATAAATGATTTGAAAGCAACGCACCCTTTTTCCTGCAGTCCTTCCAGATCATCAAAATTATCGGGAACCAGCCCGCCCCAAAAGCAGTAATCCACATAAGCTTTGTGCCCCACTGCATCAGCCTTTTTGTCAAACAGCTCTGCATTGGTAAGGGCTGGCTCATTCTGCAGCGGCATATCGATCACTGTGGTGTATCCGCCCACTGCGGCAGCAGCCGTGCCGTGCTCATAATCCTCACGCCACTCATAACCGGGATCATTTAAATGGGCATGAGTATCAATAGCTCCGGGGAATACGTAATTCTCTTTGGCATCTATTACTTCTGCAGCTTCCGGTTCCACGCCGGATGCAAGGACCGCCGCAATTTTCCCGTCTTTGATGGCAATGTTACCATCCGTCACGGAATCAGCAGTGACAATTTTCCCGTTTTTTACAAGTACATCATACATAATTCTCGTTTCCCCCATATGTTTCATTTTGTTTCTACATGAATCTTACTGGAAAACGCCGTAAAAGGCAATGATTCCTTGTAGCTTTGCCTTTTTTTTGTTACCATGAAATAATGATAATGAGTTACCCGACAAATGAGCCTAACGGCCCCATAGACATAAAAATACATGCAAGTATGTATTTTATGTCCATTTGTCCCTTGGCTCATACTATATTTGTGCCACCAATTGGCGGCAGAATGGAGATTTTTATGGATCATATGATTACAGCAGCTTCTGATTATATACTGGGCAAAATGGCCAGCCACAACTGCGGAACCATACATTCTGTTTACCGCAAAACTATCAATATCAGTTTTCCGGATGGTTTTGCCGCCCTTCAGGCGAAAGGCTCCCCCCTCTCCCCTATCAGCCTCATAACGTCACTGTCCGGAGAGGAGATGGCTGCCCTTCCCGTCAAGGCAGGGGATCCTGTTTCTCTTTCTCCCGGAAGGCTATACATCAACGGTTGCTGTGTTTTTACCTTAAAGCAAGTCGTTTCCTATGACCTAAAGCTTACGAAAGTTTTATCCCAAAAACAGCTCCAAATTTTACAAGATCATATTTGCGATGTCCTTTCTATGCGGGACGCCGGGAGCTTTGAGCTGCTTTTTACCAATCCTGAAAAAGCTTTGCAGATCCCCTTTTTAGCTGTTGCCGAAAAACGTCTTCAATCCGCCTCGGAATCCATCGTTTCTGCAAAGTGGGAAGAAGGAGCCGCAGAGCTTTGCCGTTTCGTCGGGCTCGGTCTTGGGCTTACTCCCGGAGGGGACGATTTTCTTTGCGGTGTCTTAGCGGGGTTCCTTTTGTGCGGGCAGGACAATCACCCTCTTGCATGCGCTTTGCGCTGCGAACTAAGGAAACACCTCGAAGATACGAACAGTATCAGCAGTGCTTTTCTTGGGTGTGCCATGGAAGGCCAATTCAGCCAGGCTGTGAATTCCCTTTGCGAACAACCGTCCCCAAGTGATATTTTCCAGACTTTTTCCGCCATTGGCCATTCCTCCGGAACCGATACCTTATGCGGCATCACTTATCTCTTAAAAAGCCGGACATTTCTATCTTAAAAACCAAGTATAAAAAAGAAAAAGCGAGATGGAGTACAGTGTTCTTGATTACTGCACTTCCTCTCGCTTCTTTGCAAAAATTATTTTCTATCTTCTAAATTTACGTATTCTCGATGCTGTCCCACATACTTATAAGCTGGACGGATGATCTTTCCTGCATTTACCAGCTCCTCAATGCGGTGTGCACTCCAGCCTGCAATTCTTGAGATTGCAAAGATCGGTGTATACATCTGCTTAGGAATTCCAAGCATGGAATACACAAAACCACTGTAAAAGTCCACATTACAGCAGATCGGCTTATGAAGGCTTTTCATATTTGTCAAAAGCTCCGATGCGATCCTCTCTACTTTGTCATACAGTTCAAACTCATCCTCCCTGCCTTTTTCAATGGAAAGGGATTTTGCATATTCTTTTAAGATTACCGCACGGGGATCTGACAGCGTATAGACTGCATGGCCCATACCGTAAATAAGCCCTGTATGGTCGAATGCCTCCTTATTGATGATCTTTATGAGATAATCACGGATCGCTTCATCGTTGGACCAATTATGTACGTGCTCTTTGATATCAGCAAACATGTTTTCTACTTTCAGGTTTGCACCACCGTGTTTGGGGCCTTTCAGGGAACCGAGAGAAGCAGCTACCGCTGAATACGTATCTGTGCCGGTGGAAGATACAACATGGGTGGTAAAGGTAGAGTTGTTACCACCGCCATGCTCTGCATGAATCACCAGCGCAATATCAAGTACCCGGGCCTCCAGTTCTGTATACTGTCCATCTGCACGTAATATACGCAAAAGGTTTTCTGCCGTAGACAATTCAGGATCCGGATAACGAATCACAAGGCTTTTGTCATTGTGGTAGTGCTGATAAGAGTGATATGCATACACTGAGATCAGCGGGAACGTAGCTATCAGAGATAAGCTCTGTTTGAGAACATTCGGGATGGAAATGTCATCCGGGTTCTCATCGTAAGAATAAAGAGTCAGTACGCTTCGCTGCAGGGCATTCATCACATCCATACTGGGTGCTTTCATAATGACATCCCGCACAAATTTGTTGGGAAGTTCACGGTACTGGCTCAGTATTTCAATGAAAGACTGCATCTGCTGCTGATTCGGCAGCGCGCCAAAAAGCAGAAGATAGATGATCTCTTCAAAGTTAAACTTTCTCTGGGCAAATCCGTTTTTCAGGTCCATGATATTATAGCCTTGAAAATAAAGCTGGCCATCTTGGGGAACCTTTTTTCCATCCTCAATATTAAATGCAACGACATCCGAAATCTCGGTAAGACCGGTCAGAACGCCTTTTCCGTCTGACTCACGCAATCCTCGTTTCACATCGTATTCCTGATACAGGTTTAAATCCAGAGCACCTGAGATCATACAATACTTTACAAGTTCTGCCAGCCTGATATCTCTTATTTTTCTTTCCGTATCCGTTTGCAACATAATATCACTCCTCACTTTTCTGTCCTGCAGACGTCTGTACTTTTTACTGTGTGCCCATTTTGCTCAAAAGGAACTGAATATTCTGACTCTCTACAGAGCTGAACACGCTATCACTAAATTCACTCGGTTCAACAAATCCCTGATACCATGACTGGCTGTTGAAATACGCCTGAATATTTGGATCGGCAAACTTTCTTCCATGGCGCGCGTAGATTTCGTTGATCGCCATTTGCATATCATCATAGCTCATCCCTGCAACATCTGCATCTGTCAATGTCCTTTGGGAACTCTCAGGAATATATCCCCCCGCTGACTGGCCCTGCTGTGTCTGGGCCTGTGTCTGTTCTTGGGTAATGACCTGTATCGGTTCCGTCTCGGCCGGTCCTTCTCCTGACACCAGTATTTTAATGTTTGCCTTTATTGTGTCAACATCACCTGCCATCTCTTGGTATTCTTTCATAGCAGCCGGATCTTCCACCGCCGCCTGTACATCTGTAGGGCGTTCAAACACAAACGCTGCTTTGTTTCCTGTTCCAAGCACCTGTGCATCCGGCGCGTCCTTGTAGGAGGTATCCGTATATTTTCTTATGGTAAATAAAATACCGCCAGATCCCTTCGCCTTGGATGCCTGCTGGTAAAACGTATAACTGTTGGAGCTTTGGGTTATCCCGTATTTTCCTTTCCAGCTTCCCGGAAGAGTCACGGAAAACTCGGAATAATTCAGAACAATATTGTCGGCCTCTGTCTGCACTGTCGTTTCGCTTTGTACTGCCGGCTTCGTCTCTGCTGCCCCTGTCTCTTCAGTCTTCGTCTCTGCAGTCTTCGTTGCTGTATCATCTAAAATAGCAATCGCGCCTTCACTCTGGACATCCAATGTATTTGTCTGTCCGGCATTTGCCTGCCCCGCATTTCTCTCATCACTGGTTTTATTGGAGCTTCTTCCCATAATCCAGAACACGCCGAATACGATCAGTGCGATCAACAGTATCACCGTCAATCCGATCAGCACATACTGTATGGGTGTCATACGGCTATCCTCTTCCTCTGCCGGCATACGGTCCCAGGACTGCTTCCAGTCATTCTCCAGTTCTTCCTGACGATACCGCCTTCTGCGGTCCTCCTCACGGTAGGGCGGTACATTTTCA
Source organism: Lachnospiraceae bacterium (assembly GCA_022776305.1). Lineage (GTDB taxonomy): Bacteria > Bacillota > Clostridia > Lachnospirales > Lachnospiraceae > Choladousia. Next base: position 1,224 of record JALFIB010000236.1, on the reverse strand, counting down.
TTTCTTCTCTGGTATTGCTGGGACGGTACGTCCTCAGCTCTTCTCTGGTATTGCTGGGACGGTACGTCCTCAGCTCTTCTTTGGTATTGCTGGGGCGATACATCTTCGGCCCTTCTCTGGTATTGCTGGGACGGTACGTTTTCGGCCCTTCTCTGGTACTGTCGGGGCGGCACGTCCTCAGCCCTTTGCTGGTGCTGCCTGCTCGGCTGTTCTTGGCTTTTATCCATCGGAACCGGTGCACCGCAGTTTTCACAAAAGCGTATACCCGGCTGTAGCGGAGCCCCACATTCTTCACAAAATCTGATTTTGCCCATGTCTTCCTCCGGTATTCGTTTTCAACCTGTCTTTTCTGTAAAGCAGTTTTGCCTCTGATATCATACTATACAGATGATCCACTCCATTTTATTATGTATTCTCCGATCTTCTTCAGTCGCTCTTTATCAACGGAATAATAAGACCATTTTCCTTGCTTCCGGCACTTTACGATCCCTGTCTCCACGAGGATCTTCATATGGTGGGACAAAGTGGACTGTACTATGCTGAGAGATTTCAGCAATTCTCCTGCGCATAATTCCTGCTCTTTTAAAAGGGTAAGGATCTGCAGGCGGCTGTCATCACCAAGTGCCCGAAAAGCATCTGCTATATTGTTATCATCGTCTATTTTTTCTGTCAGGCTAGGGAGAAGCTCAGGCTTCTTCTGCCCTGTGAGCTTTTTTTCCGGCTTCTTCTGTACTGCAAGCTTTTCTTCCCTTTTTCCCGGCTTCTTTTGTCCTGCAAGCTTTTCTTCCTTCTTCTCCGGTTTTCCCTGACTTAAAAGCTTTTCTTCTTTTTTCTTATGCTTTTTTGCTTTTTCCTGTTTTTTCTTTTTTCCCATGCTGCATCCTCCATATAATAGATGTTTTTTCAGCATATCCTAAATAATTTCCGATTATAACACGATATTTTCATATAGTAAAGTGTTAAAACATCTTGTATTTATTCATATACAATCACCGGAGTCCCGATGGATACGACATTGTATATGATCTCAGCCTGATCATAAGGGGTATTGATACAGCCGTGGGAACCGTTTGACAAATAAATGTTGCTGCCGAATGCGTATCTCTCCATCTCATGGATCCCTACATTACCATTAAAGGGCATCCAATAAGAAACCGGGGCGGTATAGCCCTCTCCTGTCAGGATTGCGTCCCGTTTCTTCGCATCGATTGCCCAGACTCCACC
>JALFIB010000196.1 GCA_022776305.1 Lachnospiraceae bacterium | reverse complement strand
AAAAATGGAGGACGAGACCATGAAATTTAAAATGATCCATGAGAATTATAATGTATTGGACTTAAAGAAATCTATGGATTTCTATGAGAAAGCCCTTGGACTGAAAGAGACACGCCGTAAAGAAGCATCGGACGGTTCTTTCATTATCGTATACATGGGCGACGGAGTGAGCGGATTTGAGCTGGAGCTTACCTGGCTGAGAGACCGGACAGAACCTTACAGTCTGGGTGATGAGGAGTTCCATCTTGCATTTGAAACAGAAGATTTTGAGGCTGCACATAAGCTTCACAGCGAGATGGGATGTATCTGTTTTGAAAATCCGTCCATGGGTATTTATTTTATAAAGGATCCGGATGGATACTGGCTGGAGGTCGTACCGGCAAAATAATGGAGATAGGAAGGGCTGTCACAGAATCATAAGCATTTGTTCTGCGACAGTCTTTTGTCATTTTTGATTGAGAATTGTCCTACGGAAGGTACACGTATTATAATTCGTTTCACAGAGGAGCTAAAATGTATGAACAAGATTTTGATGATCAGTACCGGAGGGACGCTGGCCTCTTCACACAGTGATAACGGGCTGTCTCCGGGGCTTCATGGAAATGATGTTTTGGATAGGATCCGGGGACTGACCGCCGGATTTCAAATTGAGGAAGAGGAACTTTTTATGCTGGATAGTTCCAATGTACAGCCGGAAGAATGGACAAAGATCGCCCGTACGGTATATGAGAGGCGAAAAGAGTATGACGGTATCGTTATCATACATGGGACTGACACTTTAGCGTATACAGCCAGTGCCTTGTCTTTCGCTCTTCAAAATATTGAGATTCCGGTTGTTTTGACGGGAAGTCAAGTGTCTATTGAGAATCCCATTGCAGATGCTACGGAAAACTGCAGGGCGGCGCTTCACATGGCAGCCAGCCATTGCCCCGGCGTTTATGTGGCTTTTAACCGCAAGATCATTTTGGGGACAAGGGCCAGCAAGGTGCGGACCAGAAGCTTTGATGCGTTTGAGAGCATCAACTATCCTTATGCTGCGCGGATCAACAGCGGCGGCCTTGTGTTGAACCATAGTGTGATCCTCAAAAGAGAAACGGAGTGCATCCTGCAAGCTAAGTTCTGTACGGACGTTTTCTTGCTGAAACTTTTTCCGGGCATATCCCCTGATATTTTTCGGCAATTGCGGCAGATGGGGATCCGCGGCGTTTATGTGGAAGCCTTTGGGATCGGCGGCCTCCCATTCGAAAAACGAAATTTGACAGAAGCTGTGAGGAAAGCCATTCAGGAAGGCATGGTCGTAGCTGTGGGCAGCCAGTGCCTGTATGAGGGCAGTGATTTTACTGTGTATGAGGTGGGAAGACAGGTGCTGGACTGCGGTGTGATTGAGACTGGGAACATGACATCGGAGGCAGCGGTGACAAAATTGATGTGGGCTTTAGGACAGTTTGAGGATAAAGCCATGGTGGAAAAAATCATGAAGACCAATCTGCTGGGCGAACTGGGAAGCATCGTGGATTGGAATTATTGAAATAATCACAGGAGACAGATGAGGAGAAAATTATGGAAGTTTATTACGGTAGACCGCTCCGGGAAGATGGACGGTTACAAAAAGAAATTGCAGTGTATGACCTATTGGATAGCCTTTCTATTTCTTACGACCGGGTGGACCATCAGGCGATGATGACCATTGCACAGTGTGAAGAAGTAGACAAATCCTTAGGTATTTCTATTTGTAAAAATTTATTCTTATGTAACCAGCAAAAGACAAAATTCTATTTGCTCCTTATGCCGGGGATGAAAAAATTTGTGACGAAAGAAGTCTGCAAATTGATTCCCTCTCCGAGGCTTTCCTTTGCAAATGAGACGTATATGGAGGAGTTTCTCAATATTACTCCGGGTTCGGTCAGCATCATGGGGCTGATGAATGACAAGGAGAACCGCGTAAAACTGCTGATTGACCGGGAAGTGGCGGAGGCAGAGTATTTGGGATGCCATCCATGCATCAATACCTCCAGCCTGAAAATGAAGACAACGGATGTTTTAGAACGATTCCTTCCGGCAGTGGGACATGAATACCAGATACTGGATATCCCTTCCCATGCATGAGTTTTCAGTGTAACAGAACGTTGACGTTTGGAAACAGAGCGTGTATATTTAAAGAATGGCAGCCGTAATGTGCAGATGAACTTTTCAGGTAAGGCTGCCCATAAGGAATAATCCGTTTGACAGGATAATAATAGAATACGGATAGGATATTTGAATAATAGGAGAAGAAACATGGGAAAATATTTTGGAACAGACGGCTTTCGCGGAGAAGCCAATAAAAAACTGACAGTTGAACACGCATTTAAGGTAGGCCGTTTTCTGGGCTGGTATTACGGACAGGACTATAAAGCGCGCATCGTGATCGGAAAAGATACGAGACGTTCCAGCTATATGTTTGAGTATGCGCTGGCAGCAGGGCTTACTGCATCAGGGGCTGACGCATTCCTGCTCCATGTCACTACCACGCCCAGTGTGTCTTTTGTGGTAAGGACAGAGGATTTTGACTGTGGAATCATGATCTCTGCCAGCCACAATCCATATTACGACAATGGGATCAAGATCATCAGCGGAAGCGGAAAGAAGATCGAGGCTGAGGTAGAGGAAAAGATCGAAGCTTACATTGACGGCGAGCTGGGAGAGCTGCCCCTTGCTACCGGAGAGAATATCGGACGCACCGTAGACTACGTGGCAGGAAGAAACCGCTATATCGGGCATCTGATCGCCATGGCTACCCGCTCCTTTAAGAATACGAAGGTGGGTCTGGACTGTGCAAACGGAAGTGCTTCTTCTATTGCAAAGAGTGTGTTTGATGCGCTGGGTGCAAAGACATACGTGATCCACAATGAACCGGACGGTACCAATATTAACCGCGGATGTGGTTCCACACATATTGAAGAGTTAAAGAAATTTGTCCTTGCAAAGGGACTGGATGTTGGTTTTGCTTTTGACGGTGATGCGGACCGCTGCATCGCAGTAGATGAAAACGGACGGGTCATCGACGGCGATCTGATCCTGTACATCTGCGGAAAATACTTAAAAGAAGAAGGGCAGCTGACCAATAATACAGTGGTGACCACTGTGATGTCCAACCTCGGTTTGTATAAAGCCTTCGACAAAGCAGGCATTTCCTATGAAAAGACGGCTGTAGGCGATAAATACGTTTATGCAAATATGTGTGCAAACAGCCATTGTCTGGGAGGAGAACAGTCAGGACATATTATTTTCTCAAAATATGCCACCACAGGGGACGGCATCCTCACCGCTTTGATGGTGATGGGTGTTATGATGGACAAAAAAGTCAGCCTTTCCACACTGGCATCTGAGGTAAAGATTTATCCGCAGCTCCTGAAAAACGTGCGCGTTGCAGATAAAAAAGCAGTAAAAGACAATGAAGCTGTACAGTCTGCCGTAGAAGCCGTATCAAAAGAACTGGGCGAGGACGGAAGGATCCTGGTAAGAGAGAGCGGCACGGAGCCGGTGATCCGTGTGATGGTGGAAGCAGAGACGGATGAACTCTGCGCAAAGCATGTGAATGCAGTTATAGATGTGATCAAGGCGCAGGGCCTGACCGAGGCGTAGAAGATATGATTTTGCGTTGATATTTTCATAATCATGGCCGTAGTAAAAATATTTACGGCTTGACAGGTAGGTAACATATGGAACACAAGTTAAAAAGGCTTATGGGTTACTATAAGCCTTATAAAGGGTTATTTTTCAGCGATATGTTTTTTGCCGTTTTAGGCGCAGGGGTAACTTTGACCATCCCCTTGATCGTCCGGTACATTACGGCAAACGTGATCATCCTTCCGGGAAATCAGGCAATGGACATCATTGTAAAACTGGGTATCCTGATGGTGGCGCTGGTAGCTGTGGAATGTTTCTGTAATTTTTATATTGCGTATTTCGGCCATATCATGGGGGCAAAGATAGAGCACGATATGCGGAATGAGATATTCTCTCATTACCAGAAGCTCTCCTTTGCTTTTTATGATAACCAGAAGATCGGACAGCTCCTCTCACGAGTGACGTCCGATTTGTTTGATATCAGTGAGCTGCTTCATCACGGGCCGGAGGATGTGGTGATCTCTATCATCAAATTTGTAGGCTCATTCGTCATTCTCTGCCGGATCAACCTTACTTTGACGCTGGTCACCTTTGCGTTTTTGCCGGTGATCATCTTGTATGCAGTTTATTTTAACAAGCGCATGAAGCGGGCCTTTAAGGCAAACAGGGCCAGAATTGCCGATATCAACAGCCAGATCGAGGACAGCTTGTCCGGGATCCGTGCGGTAAAATCCTTCAGCAATGAAGAAATTGAGATGAAAAAATTTCGTGCCGGGAATGAGCAGTTTGTGGAATCAAAGCGGAGAAGCTACTGGTACATGGGCTGGTATCATTCGGGATTAGGTGCACTTACGACACTGGTGACGATTGTTGTTTTAGTTGCCGGTGCCTGCCTGATCACGGGAAGGGGCATGGATGTGTCAGATCTTGTCACCTTTCTTCTATATATAAATAACTTTACAGAGCCCATCAAAAAACTGATCAATTTTACGGAACAGTTCCAGAACGGTTATTCCGGATACGAACGTTTCCTTGAGATCCTTGCCATTGAACCGGATATCAAGGATGCTCCGGATGCAGTCTCGGTTTCTGACGTAAAAGGCGATATCCAGTTTGATAATGTATCCTTCCGGTATGAAGAAAACCAGGATACGGTGCTCAGCCATATTGACCTCCACGTGAACGCAGGGGATTATCTTGCCATTGTGGGTTCCTCAGGTGGAGGAAAGACCACGCTGTGCAGCTTGATCCCACGTTTTTACGATGTGGATTCCGGACGGATCCTGCTGGATGGAACGGATATCAGGAAAATTAAGCTGGAGGACCTGCGCAAACAGATCGGGATCGTCCAGCAGGACGTATATTTGTTTGCAGAGAACGTGATGGAAAATATCCGTTACGGAAGGCCGGATGCTACAGATGAAGAAGTGATCCGGGCGGCAAAGCTGGCCAATGCCCATGAGTTTATTGAACAGCTGCCGGATGGCTATCTGACAGATATTGGGCAGAGAGGCGTAAAATTGTCCGGAGGCCAGAAACAGCGATTGTCCATTGCGCGGGTATTTTTAAAGAATCCGGCCATACTGATTTTTGATGAAGCCACTTCTGCTCTTGACAATGAGAGCGAGAAAATTGTACAGCAGTCCATGGAAGCTCTGGCAAAAGGAAGAACCACCTTTGTGATCGCACATCGGCTTTCTACCATACGCAATGCCAAGAAGATCCTTGTGCTGACTTCAAAAGGCATCGAAGAACAGGGGACCCATGAAGAATTGCTTAAGAAGAATGGGATTTATGCAAAGCTATACCGCGGCTAGAGCTAATGGAAAGTAATAGATCCTGTCCTTTCATTTGGCGTGGAAGGGCATGGTATGGGGAATAAAATGACAGGGAAAAGGAGACAATCATGAAAGCATGGGAGAGTAACATCCGGAAGGTAGTTCCCTACGTTCCGGGGGAGCAGCCAAAGAATAAAAAAGTGATCAAGCTGAATACAAATGAAAACCCGTATCCCCCTTCACAGAAAGTGACGGAGGCGCTGCACCGGATGGAGACAGAAGGGATGCGGAAATATCCGGATCCGGCTGCACAACAGCTGGTGGATGCCATTGCCCATACGCAGGGGGTAAAACCCAGCCAGATTTTTGTGGGTGTGGGATCTGACGATGTGCTGGCTATGGCATTTCTCACATTTTTTAATTCAGAGAAACCGATCCTGTTTCCGGATATTACATATTCATTTTACGATGTATGGGCAGATCTATTCCGTATTCCTTACGAATGCCAGAAACTGGATGAGAATTTCCAGATCAGGAAAGAAGGTTATTTGAAAGAGAACGGGGGAGTGATCTTCCCAAATCCCAACGCACCGACAGGTGCCTTGCTTCCCCTTGAAGAGATCGAGGAGATCGTCCGCCACAACCAAGACGTGATCGTCATTGTGGATGAGGCGTATATCGATTTCGGAGGAATCACAGCAAAAGGGTTGCTACAAAAGTATGAGAACCTTTTGATTGTACAGACCTTTTCCAAATCCCGCTCCATGGCAGGAATGCGGATTGGATACGCCATTGGAAATGAAGAATTGATCAAGTACTTAAATGACGTAAAATATTCTTTCAATTCTTACACCATGAACAATACCGCCATCAGCCTTGGAACAGCCGCTGCGCTGGATCAGGAGTATTTTGAGGAGACGAGGCAGAAGATTATCGCCACCCGGGAGAGGACGAAAAAAGAGATGGCTTCTTTGGGCTTTACCTTCGCTGATTCCATGGCCAATTTCTTATTTGTCACCCACGAGAGAGTGAAGGCAAAAGAATTATTTGAGGCTTTGAAAGCAGAAGGGATCTACGTCAGGTACTTTAATAAACCGAGAATTGATAATCATCTCAGGATCACCATCGGTACAGATGAAGAGATGGATACACTTTTTGATTTTCTGAGAACTTATTTAAAGAAACATTAAAAGAATGGCAGCATTGGAAGAATACCCTCAGGAAAGCTGACGGCTTTTGGGATTTCTGTGCTGCCAATTTTATCGTGTCATGTAATAACGTGTATGGAATAAGGAGAGGATGAGGCAAATGGCATCTTATGAAAGCTTTGCCAGAGTGTATGACCTGTTCATGGACAATATTCCCTATGAAGAGTGGGGAGAATACCTCCATGGGCTTTTACTGGATTTTGGGGTGAAAGATGGGCTTGTGTTGGAACTTGGATGCGGAACCGGATCCATGACGGAGCTTCTCGCCGGATGGGGATATGATATGATCGGAGTCGATAATTCGGTGGAGATGCTTGAGATCGCTCAGGAGAAAAAAGCCCAGTCAGGCCATGATATTTTATACTTGCTGCAGGATATGTGTGAATTTGAACTTTACGGAACGGTGGGCGCAGTGGTCAGCGTCTGTGATTCTATGAATTATATTACAGAGGAAGAAGACTTGCTTCAAGTGTTCAAGCTTGTGAATAATTACCTTGACCCCGGCGGCGTGTTTCTTTTCGATATGAACACGATCTATAAATACAGGGATATGCTCGGGGATACTGTGATCGCGGAAAACAGGGAGGAGAGCAGCTTCATCTGGGAGAATTGGTATGATGAGGAGGAGCGGATCAATGAATACGACCTGACGCTGTTTATCAGGCGGGAGGACGGATTGTATGAGCGGTATGAAGAGACCCATTACCAAAAGGGATATACCGTTGAGACTGTATGCCGCCTTTTAGCAGAAGCAGGGTTGAAGCTGGAAGCAGTCTACGACGCTTTTTCTTCGGATACACCGAGGAATGACAGCGAGAGAGTCTACTTTGTGGCACGGGAGCAGGAAAAAACAGCCCGGCAATAGGCCTGAAACAGAAAAAGAGTGGAGGATCACAAGATGATGAAAGTATTTTTAGTGGAAGATGAAGTGATCATACGAAACGGGATCAAAAATAATATCCCATGGGAGAAAGAAGGCTTTGAGTTTGCAGGGGAAGCCAGTGACGGAGAACTTGCCTGGCCGCTGATCAAAAATACAAAGCCGGATATTTTGATCACCGATATTAAAATGCCATTTATGAATGGGCTGGAGCTTTCAGAGCTGGTACGCCGGGAGATGCCCGATACGAAGATCATTATTTTAAGCGGATATAGCGAGTTTGAGTATGCGAAGCAGGCAATCACACTGGGGGTGACAGACTATCTTCTGAAACCCATCACTTCGGAAAAACTGATGGAAGTGGTAAAGCGAGTGGCTGCTATTATTGAGGAAGAGCGTGCCCACCGGGATCTTGTGGCGCAGTATAAAAAAGAAATGCAGGAAAATATCAGTCTGGAAAAGAAACAGCTGTTTGAGCGGATCATTCTCCAGAATTGTTCCACAAGGGAGTTTTTAGAGCAGGGAAGGGAATTGGGGCTGGATCTTGCTGCAGCCTATTATACCGTATTGCTGTTTAAACTGATGGCTCAAGAAGAACATAATGCATATTCCGGGGATCTGGTACGTGCTACGGAAGCATTAAATGAAGCTCTGGGCAAGGACGAGAACGCGCTCTCTTTTGAAAGAGGCCCGGAAGGATGGGCTTTTATTTTAAAAGCAGAGAGCC
>JALFIB010000167.1 GCA_022776305.1 Lachnospiraceae bacterium | reverse complement strand
TATAGGATCCGGGTGATCCATGGTTATCATGGCGGCACCAGAATCAGGCAGGGGCTCCGTGAAGAATTCAGTTATGGAAGAGAGCCGAAGGTTAAGCGGATCGAGATGGGACAAAACCAGGGAATTACAGAATTGATCTTGCGGGAGTACTAGATGGACGCGGATATGAGGCAATAGGAAGGGAAATGTCTCCAGATAACTGAATAGCCAGATGAGGAGCAAGATTCCAGCGCTCTTGGTTAAAAAAGAGAAGCGTTATAATTTCCGCACTTTTGGTTGAAAAAGAGAAGCGTTATGATTTCCGCGCTTTTGGTAAAAAAAGAGAAGCATTATGCTTGTTGAAGTGGGGATTCCATAATGATTACGTGTCAAACCTTATATTTACATGTAGAAAAGACCGGGAGTTACATGTCATCTGGACTGGAAATAAAATTGTCCATGTAAGAAACCCCAGAAGCTACGTGCCAGATAGAAGAAAATAGGCTTTTCCATGTTACAGCATATAGTCAAATGATAAACAAAATCATTGCTCTTTAAAATGCATGTTATATTATAATTGACAAGAGGTTTAAATGGGAATATGATAACGTTAAAAAAAGAGGGGGAGGTGTTTTGGAATGGCTGGGACTTCTAACAAAGAGGAACAGACCCTACAGCAGGACAAAAATGAAAAAATAGAGGGATGCATTGTTTTTGGACAGAATATAAAGAATGCAAGGGAGAAACAAAACATCACAAAACAGAAATTGGCAGAGAGTATTGGATATGATAGGAACAGCTTATCCAAGTTGGAACGGGGAGAGAAGAATGTGCAATATAAGACGGCGGTGAGACTGGCGGAGGCTTTGGATGTACCTTTCCCTAAATTGTTTTCCAGAAATTACGTCGATGGCAGAGATAGACAGGCGGAGAAAAGTCTCTCAATGCCCGAACATTTCGTACAGGACGATTATCTTATGGTATATATCGAAAATATCCGATTTAAATATTTGTCCCAAAGTTTGACACAGCAGGATCTTGCTTCTGACAGCGGACTTACCAAAGCGTTAGTCAATATGATTCTCCATAAAGAAAATAAAAACCCCACGATAGATACTCTTTATAAGATGGCAAAGGCAGCAGGGGGAAGCTTGGAGGAGATGTTTTCGCGAGCCAGCGAGAGAGAAAACATAGATAAGCAGTACCTACCTCAAGATGATTAAGCCAGCATCAATAGAGTGATAAAAAAGCACCGCCAAAACGATTAGACGAGCGCCTCTAGAACGATTAGACGAGTACCGCCGGAACGATTAGGCCAGCACCAATGGAATAATAAGACAATAAGACAAAGGGGGAAAAGAGTATGATATTTGCACCTTACCCGGACGAGCGTAATGTGATCAATACCATCCATAAATACCGCAATGAGGATTATGCGTTACTGCGAATGACATATACGATGATTGATAAAAACAATCTGGATGCAAACGGCATTCTGCGTGATTTGCTGGAAAAATGGGGTCTGGTAGATTTTGACCTGCTGGAACACGGGGGAAAATACGGGGTGACCTATGATGCGCTCTTTATACAAGAAAAGAAAACAGAGACCGTCAAAGTGAAATTTTACCGGGTGGCAAATGCCAGAGGAGATCGCCGCTTTTCCATAGAAAAAGTCAAAAGCCGGGCTTTCCGGTCTGAAATAAACGTGGGAGACCTCCTTTATATTTCTGTTTTCAAAAAACCGGGAGGTTCCCCGCAAATCTTTTTCATTAACCTGACCAATAATGTCCCTGATGGGACGTCCATCTGTGCTGCCATCGGTATGGATGAGATCACGCAGAAATTTGAGGAGATCAAGCCGAAGCTCCAAATGATCCTCAAGGGAGGTTTTTTCGATAATATAAAAGGAGCCGGGGCAAAAGCACCGAAGGATGTGGGGGATACTTTAGAAGCCCTTTTAGGTATAGAAACCAATAACCGCAAGGATGCAGATTATGAAGGGGTGATCGAGGTCAAATCAAAAGGGGAAGGGCGGACGTTGGATACATTATTCACCCTGCGTCCATGCTTCGAAGGGACTCGCGTGGCAGAATACGAAAAAAATGATAAAAACAGGGTGGCGGCATTTGCCAGATTATACGGTTATGATTCCGACAAGCATCCGGACTGCAGCAGCCTTTATATCACCATAGGTTCCGTTGACGCGCCACAGAATAATCAAGGGTTTTTCCTCTCCGTTGACGATGAAAACGGGATGGTGGACCTCATGTGGATAAATCCAAAGACGGGAAAAAGGGAAAAAGCAGCATATTGGAGTTTTGAAGATTTGAAAACCAAGTTGTACCAGAAACATCCTTCCACTTTGTGGGTGAAAGCAGAGAGCAGAGAAGAGAACGGCATGGTACAGTTCCGTTACAAAGAAATCGAGTTTTCCAGAGCTCCCCAGTTTACCACCTTTTTGTCCATGATAAAATCCGGTACGGTCACCTATGATTGGAGGGGCTATGTTGCAAAAGAAGGAAAATATAGAGGAAAAAACCACGGAAATGCATGGCGGATCAAGCCCTATGCAAAGACAGAATTGTTTGGTGAAATGGAAAAAGTACGAATGTAACAAGAGAACAGACAAAATTTACACTGAAGGAATATTTGTAAAGTTATGGTATCTACAGAGGAAAAAATAAGAACAAAAGAAATTTTTGAAACGAAACCGATTCCGGCGGCCCTTGCTAAAATGGCCATTCCCACCATTGTAAGCCAGCTGATCACGCTGATCTACAATATTGCGGACACATGGTTTATCGGGCAGACCAACAACCCTTATATGGTGGCGGCATCTTCGCTGGTGCTGACTATTTTTTTGATGACCGCTGCCCTAGCCAACCTTTTTGGAGTGGGCGGAGGCAATCTGGTGGTCAGGCTGCTGGGAGGAAAAGACGAGGAAGAGGCGAAAAAGGCTGCTTCCCTAAGCCTTGTGATGGCTGCAGGAGTTTCCCTTACTTTTTCTGTACTATGCTTTCTTTTTATGGACCCGCTGCTCAGGCTGTTGGGGGCAAGTGACTATACCATCGGATACGCGAAGCAGTACCTGACATTCGTGGTGGCGATCGGCGCTGTGCCCACTGTTCTGGCAAATACCATGAGTGCCATGGTGCGGAATATCGGCCACTCCAAAGAAGCCGGATTCGGTCTTGGAATGGGTGGGGTATTAAACGTCATCCTCGACCCGATCTTTATGTTTGTGATCTTTCCCGATGGCTATCAGGTGGCAGGTGCGGCAGTGGCGACCATGCTGTCAAACGTGATCACCCTCCTATATTTTATTCTTACATACCAAAAACTGAAGGGCGAGACAGTGCTTTCCCTGCCTCGCCGGGTGGAAAAGATCCGGAAGGATTCCCTTGGCTCCCTTTTTTCCGTGGGCATCCCTGCGGCCATGAGCCTTCTTCTCTTTGACCTGACGACCATGGTGATCAACCGGCTTGCGGCAGGCCATGGAGATACCCAGCTGGCAGCTATCGGGATCGTGCTGAAAGTGGAGCGTCTCCCATTAAATATCGGTATAGGCATCTGCCTCGGCATGACGCCGCTGGTGGCCTACAATTATGCATCGAAAAACCATAAGAGGATGAAAGAATTCTTTTCCGCCGCACGTTTTGCCGGACTGGTGATATCAGTGATGTGCGTGGTTTTTTACCGCTTTTGCGCACCTTATATTGTGCGGGCATTCATTTCTGATGCGGAT
>JALFIB010000128.1 GCA_022776305.1 Lachnospiraceae bacterium | reverse complement strand
TGTGGTATAATATTAAGCAGTGCAAAAATACCCAAACAGTTGTATTAGGCACAATACGCAACTGGAGGGAGGTTAGGTGAGTCAATGTCAAACGTAATCGTTAAAGAAAACGAATCTTTAGACAGTGCTCTTCGCAGATTTAAGAGGAGCTGTGCTAAAGCCGGAATTCAGCAGGAGATCCGTAAGAGAGAGCATTACGAAAAACCAAGTGTTAGACGTAAAAAGAAATCCGAAGCTGCAAGAAAAAGAAAATATAAATAAGTGCTATTAAAGGAGTCATTGCCAATGCAATGGCTTCTTTTTTACCAATCAGGAGTATGAACAATATGAAATTACATCAGGCAACCCATCAGGATTTCGAAAAAGTTAAAAATGCATATATTGATATCATAAACAACACGCCCAACATGGAACAACATGCCCGTTGGGTTTATGGTAAGCACCCAACCGATGAAATTATCCAATCCTATATTGAAGAACAGGCCATGTATTTTCTGGAACATGATGCAGAGGTGGCTGCTGTCATGGCGCTGACCATGAGTCAGGGCGAAGATTACCATGACATTCATTGGGCTATTCCGTGTCATGATGAGGAAGTGGCAGTGGTTCACATCCTGGCCGTAACCCCGGCTTTCCAGAAACAGGGAATCGGAAATAAAATAATTCAGGAAGCCATTAATCTGGCGAAAGAAAAAGGCAAAAAAGCCATCCGCCTTGATTCTATGACGTCCAACACCCCGGCTCATCACATGTATCAGAAGATGGGATTTCAGCAAAGAGGGCAAAAAGAGATGTATACAGAAAATACCGGATGGACAGAATTTTACTTTTTTGAATTGGTATGTTAAACTTTATCAGGTGAATTACCACCGTTTATAGAAGAGAGGTAGTTCACCTGATTAAAAAATTTGGAGGAAAGAAAATGAAAATTGCAGTAACTTACGATAACGGAAATGTATTTCAGCATTTTGGAAGAACAGAAAACTTTAAAGTATACGAAGTAGAGGACAATAAAGTGATTTCCAGCGAAATCATCGGTTCCAACGGAATCGGCCACGGAGCACTGGCCGGACTTCTTGCAAACGAAGAGATCGAGGTATTAATTTGCGGCGGTATTGGTGCCGGTGCGCAGAATGCACTTGAGGAAGCCGGTATCACTCTGGTTGCAGGAGCTGAAGGAAATACCGATGATGTGGTTGCTTCCTACTTGGCAGGAGAGCTCATCTCCACAGGTGCCAACTGTGACCATCATGACCACGAAGAAGGCCATTCCTGTGGTGACCATGGCTGTGGCGACACCTGCAGTGGCTGTGGAAGCCAAAGTACAATAGAAGGAAAAAATGTTGGAAAAACCTGCCGCGTACATTATAAAGGTACCTTCAACGACGGCTCTCAGTTCGACTCATCCTATGACCGAGGCGAGCCACTGGAATTCGTGTGCGGTGCCGGAATGATGATCCAGGGCTTTGATGCCGCCGTTGCAGATATGGAAGTGGGACAGATCATAGACATTCATCTGATGCCAGAAGAAGCCTATGGAATGCCGAATCCGGATGCCATCTTTACCGTTGAAATTGCCCAGCTTCCAGGCTCCGAAGACCTGACCGTAGGACAGCAGGTTTACCTGTCAAATGCAATGGGACAGCCTTTCCCTGTGAAAGTTACCGCCAAAGATGACACGACCATTACACTGGATGCTAACCACGAGATGGCAGGTAAAGAGCTGAACTTCAAGATTGAACTTGTTGAGGTGAATTAACCTCTTCCTTTTTCTGTTTGGAGATAAGAGAGTTGAACCCTCCGATGGTGTCTGCTTCAAGACCGGACATGGAGCCGCTGCGATCTAAAATGAAAACGATTTCTGTAAATATATTCTTCATATTGAAAAACCTCCTTTGCTTTAATACACCTTAAGTATATAAAAAACAAAGGAGGTTTTGGTCGCCGTAAAAGCGACAAATTATGCACCAATCAAAGGCTGTCCAAAAGCAAACAATGTCTCATTAATTTCAAAGGAATTGTAATTTCCTTCAAGAAGAAAATACTCAATGATAATGTCAAACTTGCTGCTGTGAGTCAGTGCATATCCCGCCTTCCCAATGAAATCCTTTGTCTCATTCAGATTCAATTCCAATGCAATGGCAAAGGCGACTTCTGCCCTTCTGCGAAAGCTCATAGCTTCCCTGAGATGAATCAGCTTTTCATCATAAAGTTCTGAATCAGAGATACCATATTCTTCAAGACTCTTCTTTTCAATATATGTATCATCAATATAGCTCTTAACAGAATGGAACAACTGTTGTGAAAGAACAACCGCATTCCGATCAAACACCACCAGATAAATCTGCATCTCGTGTTTCAACAAAAATTTACTAAAAGCATTGATTGCAACCTGCAAAGCAAGCTCCTTCGGAAAACTGAGATTGCCTGCAGCCAGCAGCGGAAAAGCAATCGATTCACATTTATATTCCATCTTATAATTTCAAACGGCATAGGGTACGCCTCCCTGGGACTTCTTTGGGTAGATTGTAACATGAAAATGGTAATTATACCAATTGGATATTTTAGAGAGTATTGCACGAAAAAAGAATTTAAGAGTATTTTAAAGCAATTT
Organism: Lachnospiraceae bacterium; assembly: GCA_022776305.1. Classification (GTDB taxonomy): domain Bacteria; phylum Bacillota; class Clostridia; order Lachnospirales; family Lachnospiraceae; genus Choladousia. The sequence continues at coordinate 1,129 of JALFIB010000128.1, read as the reverse complement.
ATGATAACTTGATAAATAGAATAAAACACGGTATAGTTAAGTAACCATTTTTGAATTAAATAATCTGAAAGGAAGATATCATGGCATTAACAAAATCACAAGAGCAGGCAGTAATACGATTATTTGCCTTAGCATTTAAATCATGCGATAATATAAAAGAACAAAAAAAGATGTATCTTCAATTTGAAAATGAATTTGGAAAAGGCATAAACGACTGGAAAGAAAAATGTCGAAACGCTTTGCAGGAACAATCATCGGATGAAGAAATTATTGAAGCTTATAATGCTTTATCAATTAGAAATAACAAAAACAATTTGGAAGAAAAATACCTCATACGCCCTCTAGAAAGAAAAGATTTGGGCCAGGTAAAAGAATTAATGAATGCATCATTAAATACTCTTATATATGAAGACGAACAAATAGAAAAATTTCTTAAAACAAAGTATTCCTTTGTAGCCTATGCTGGCGATGAAATATTAGGTGTTCTATAAATGAAAGGAATAGATACAATTATGAAAGGCATGAAAAATATCAATAAAGCAGAAGTAGTCGTTTTAAAAGATCAGGTAACCTACCAGCCGGGACAAGTAGTCAGCAAAACGCTGGCACAGAATGAGTATCTGAGTGTAACTCTCTTCTCCTTTGATAAAGGAGAAGAGATCAGTACCCATGAATCCGGTGGGGATGCCTTTGTAACCTGTCTTGATGGTGTTGGAAGAATTACCATTGATGGAGAAGAATACGTACTCCATGAAGGGGAATCCATTGTGATGCCGGCAAAACATCCCCATGCGGTTTATGGGCAGGAGCAATTTAAAATGTTGTTGGTAGTTGTGTTTTAAATTTTAACACGATATGAATTATGTGTTATTATGTGAAAGCTAATTTTAAGGAAAATTCGCACACAGAAAACACAAAAATGTGCGTAAAAATGTTGATTATTTGAAGTTAAGTGCTATAATAAAATACATACACAGAAACGGATTAAGTGTGAGTGATTTTTAACTATGAAAGTTGGTGACTACATGGATATTAAAACAGTTACAAAAGAAGTCCTTATTGAAAAGGGCGGTGTTGCCAAATCAGCGGATTTCGTTGCGGCAGGAATGCGTGCTGTCGATGTTGTCAA
>JALFIB010000118.1 GCA_022776305.1 Lachnospiraceae bacterium | reverse complement strand
CATCTGCCCGCAGAGCTTGACCATCACAGCTCCGAGGGCATTCGCGGGGAGGCGGACCGCATTATCCGCAGCAGGAATATCCGGCGTGTTTTGTTTGATTTTGAGAAAACAGTATTTATGGACAGCTCAGGAATCGGGATGATCATTGGCAGATACAAAATGATGCGGTTCATGGGGGGAACAGTCTTGGCGATCCGCGTCAACGAACAGATCAGAAGGGTTTTGACCCTTTCTGGAATCTACAAAGTGATCGATATCTATGAGGGGCTGCCGCAGCAATTAAATCTGTTTTGAAACGGGGGAGGAAAACATGCAGCAAAATGAAATGAAATTAGAATTTGACAGCAGGTCCTGCAATGAAAGCTTTGCCAGAGTAGCGGTGGCAGCCTTCATGACACAGCTAAATCCTACCGTTGAGGAGGTAGCGGATGTAAAGACAGCCATATCGGAGGCAGTGACCAATGCTATCATCCACGGATACCGGGGTGGTATTGGAAAAGTAGCCATAGAATGCAGGATCGAGGATTCTGCTTTATACGTAGAAGTGCGGGATACAGGCTTTGGCATTCCAAATGTGGAGCTTGCCATGCAGCCCTTGTATACCACCAAGGCAGAATGCGACCGCGCCGGGATGGGATTCGCTTTTATGGAAGCCTTTATGGATACCCTCGAGGTGATATCCGACGTGGGAGAGGGGACTTGTGTCAAAATGAGCAAACGAATCATCCGGGAGAATGAGAGATTTTCGGATTACCCGGCAGAAAGAAAAGGCTGCGGCGAAAGTAAGGACTGCGGCGAAAGTAAGGCAGAAAGGAAGGGCTGCGGAGATAGTAAGGTAGAAAGAAAAGATTGGGACAAAAGTAAGGCAGAAAGGTAAGGTCTGGCAGATGGAAGAAACCCTTGCGCTGATCAAGCGGGTACACGAAGGGGATAAAGAAGCCAGAGAACAATTAGTAGAGGAAAATATGGGGCTTGTCTACACCGTGGTGCGGAGGTTCCAAGGACGGGGATGCGAACAAGATGATCTGGTACAGTTGGGGTGTATCGGGCTTTTAAAGGCAATTGATAATTTTGATACTTCTTATGAAGTGCGGTTTTCTACGTATGCAGTTCCCATGATCACGGGGGAAATCAAGAGGTTTCTAAGGGATGATGGAATGATAAAAGTGAGCAGGGTCCTAAAAGAGACAGCGGCGAAAGCACTTCGTATAAAAGAACAGATGGAAAAAAAGCAGGGAATTTCCCCCACAATGGAAGACATCGCCAAAGAGACAGGAGTCAGTACAGAAGATCTGGTACTGGCTATGGAAGCTGTCTCAGATGTGGAATCCTTAAGCCAGACCGTATACAGCGGGGATGGAATGCCGATTCTTTTGGGGGACAAGCTGCCTGACCGGCAGGACCGCAACGAGGAATTGCTGAACCGTATCCTGCTTCGACAGCTCATGGATTTTCTTTCCGGGGAGGAAAAAGAAGTGATCCGGCTGCGGTACTTTGAGGAACAGACCCAGATGCAGGTGGCTATGCGACTTGGAATGACTCAGGTTCAGGTCTCCCGGGCAGAGAAAAAAATATTGAAAAAACTAAGGGAGGCAGAAGCTGGAAAAATATGATACAGGGCTTTTGCATTCGTGTGAAATCTGTTATACTCAATATGGATGATGTTGAAGGGAAAAGATGCCTTGCGAATTATTTTGTGCTCTGCATTTCTGCAATTCTGGCATCTAAAAATACGTTATGGTGGTGTAGTGTAGTTGAAGGAACAAGAAAAGATAACATTCACAAAGGAGGAGCTTGCCGCCGCGGTTAAAGTTCCTGCCGTTGTGGAGCAGGATTTAAAAAGGATCATCAGCGAACGTCTGGAGCAGTGCGGACTTTATTTCCGGGTGTTTTCAAGGATCAAGACGGCTGCTTCCATGGCTCGCAAGTTTGAGCTTAAGGCGTATGGGGCTGAAAGGAAGCTGCAGGACCTTGTGGGCGTGCGCATTAATTTATATTTTGATGATGATATGGATATCTGTAAACATATCATGGAGCACTCTTTTGACCTGATCGGCTGGTCCACATCCGAACGGAGTGAAGAAGAGTTCAGCCCTACAAAATTAAACGGTGTCTTTCGCCTTCCCAATTATCTGAAGGATGAGATCTCGTCTGATACTTGGGATATGTGTATTGACGATACCTTTGAGATACAGATCAAGACCATGTTTTTTGAAGGATGGCATGAGATCGAGCATGACATGCGTTACAAAGGTGAGGAATTGTGGGGGCATTATCCCGGATATTCCCGCTATCTTAACAGCATTCTGGCCACCCTTGAGCTGTGTGATAAATCGATGGTGACATTGTTTGAGGACCTTGGACATGAGCTTTATAAATCAGGCAGATGGAGTGACATGATCAAAAGCCATTTCCGGCTGAAAATGGGTACAGCTCCCATGTATCCGGAGGTAGAGGAGCTGCTTGATAAAGATATGGAACGGGTGGAGAACCTTGCTAAGAAGATCTATAAAACGTCGAGGCAGGATCTGGTAGAACAGTTCCTGAAGCGCAGCAGGAAAATACCCATCAATGTAAATACCATTGTGGCCCTGCTCAATGACAGCCAGTTCCATGACAGCCGTCTCAGTGCCATTTTTAAGCAGAGGGATGTGTACAATGACGGCAGGGAAGAAAGCCTTGCGGAATCCCGCCATTATGAACTGCGTCCGCTGACACGCCATACGGTGTTCCAGATGTGCACCCAGATCGACGGCAGCAGGATGAAGACAGAGCAAGAGCCTCAGGCAGAGCAGATTTTTGAGAAATCTGCTGACTGTATTTACAAGTGGATTGTAAGAAAGTACGGTGTACTTTTTAAAGATATGCCGCAGGAGACTTCCACGTACCATGCGGATATTCTTGCTTACCATGTAAATGTCCATTACGACAGAGAGCGGTGCAGGATGAATATGCATGTGCGCCATATGGATCTTGAGGTTGGGGGAAGAATCTGGTATTCAGAGGCTTCGCTTTTCCGGGATGAAAAAAATCGGGTTATGCTTAAGGTGTGCAACGGCTTTGCTGAGCCGGAAAATGAAAATAAACTGGTACAGGAAAGCGCCGGCATTTTCTTCAGCTATCCGGGATATTATAAGACCATCGTGGATACCATCGGTATTTTTAACGGAATGAGCTGCATGAACAAACGAAGGCTTTTGCGGGAAGAGAAGCTTCCGGAGCTTGTGCATGCGCTGAGAGATCCGGAGCGGAAATTTCCCGTTGTGGTCATCATTTCCAAAGAGAATCAGGATGGCATGATGGACGAGGAATGGCTTGCACCATTCCGCGTGGCAGATTTTACAAGGACCGTCTGGCGTTATGCCCATGTGATCACGGGATATGAGCCGGAAGGCAGGATGCTTCTGAAGATGCTTGGGCTTTTGCCGAAAGAGACTGTGGATGGAGACAGGAAAATGGAAGAAGACGGTGACTGTAAAGAGACAGTGGCCATTAAAGTTCAGGAGGAAGCAGCCCCAAGGCTTTATATATTTTGGCCGGATGGGACAGAAGACCATTACGGCCCGGAGGATGTGAAAAACTGCAGCTTTGGCCGGCATATGGAAGCCAGAGTGGACATGCGTACTTACGATATTGTCCGGGGCGGACAGGGATTTTACCATAAGATTGTGACAGACCTCCGTGACTGGAACGTTTCTGCGGATATGTGGGAAGGATTTAAGCTGGAAATATCCACGGAAATACCGGAGTAACCGAATCATCCGCCATTTGGAAGGGAAGAGAAAGTAAATCATCTGTTCTCTGGAAAGGAAGAGAAAGCAAATCATCTGTTCTCTGGAAGGGAAGAGAAAGTAAATCATCTGTTCTCTGGAAAGAATGGGGAACCGGAAACCTCAGAATAAGAGAAATACAATACGGAAAAAATAAAACTATCAGAAAAAATTATGGAGAACAGTCGGAGGGAATTATGAACCTTGACAAGCTATTTCATTTAAAAGAAAATCACACCGATGTAAAGACAGAGATTTTGGCGGGTATTACGTCTTTTATGACAATGGCGTATATTCTTGCAGTTAATCCAAACATATTGGCTGCGGCTGGAATGGATCATGGCGCCGTATTTACGGCAACCGCTTTGTCTGCATTTATAGGTACACTCTGTATGGCAGTTTTTGCCAACTATCCGTTTGCGCTGGCGCCGGGTATGGGGTTGAATGCCTACTTTGCCTATACGGTAGTGCTGGGGATGGGATATTCCTGGCAGGTAGCTTTGGCAGCCGTATTTGTAGAGGGAATCATTTTTGTCTTTCTTTCTGTATTAAATGTGCGGGAGGCAATCTTTAATGCCATTCCGTTTAATCTTAAAAAAGCAGTGAGTGTGGGGATCGGACTTTTTATTGCTTTTATCGGGCTTCAGAATGCCAAGATTGTCATTGGGGGCTCGACACTGGTACAATTGTTTACATTAGACGGGTATAATGGGACATTAGAAAGCGGTACAGCCTCTTTCTCCGACGCAGGGATCACTGTACTCCTTGCTATTATCGGAGTCGTGGTCACAGCAGTTCTCGTGGTGAAAAAAGTGAAAGGAAATATTTTATGGGGAATCCTTATCACTTGGGGCCTTGGTATGGCCTGTCAGGCAGCAGGGATTTATGTGCCAAACGCGGAAATCGGTTTTTACAGCCTCTTTCCGGATTTTTCAGCCGGTGTATCCGTCCCGAGCCTGGCACCGGTCTTTGCAAAGTTTTCGTTTAAAGGAGTTCCTGTTTTGGAATTCATTGTGATCGTGTTTGCCTTTTTATTTGTGGATCTTTTTGACACCATCGGTACGCTGATCGGTGTAGCTTCCAAAGCAGATATGCTGGATCAAGAGGGAAAACTTCCTCATATCAAGGGGGCTCTTCTTGCAGATGCGGTGGGCACTACGGCAGGTGCTGTACTTGGTACATCCACTGTTACCACATTTGTAGAGAGTGCTTCCGGTGTATCGGAAGGCGGAAGAACGGGGCTGACTTCCCTGACTACCGGAATTTTATTCCTGCTGTCACTGTTCCTCTCCCCGATTTTCCTTGCTATTCCATCCTTTGCAACGGCACCGGCTTTGATCATCGTGGGATTCTATATGCTGGGTGCTGTGACAGAGATTGATTTTTCTGATGCTGCAGAAGGGATCCCGGCATTTATCTGTATGATTGCAATGCCTTTCTTCTATAGTATTTCTGAGGGAATCGCCATGGGCGTTATTTCCTATGTGGCGTTGCAGCTGATTTCGAAAAAAAGTAAAAAACTCAGCCCGGTGATGGTAGTTCTTGCGGTGCTCTTTTTACTGAAATATCTTTTCATGTAAATGATAAATAAAAAAATTTAGGTATTGGAGAGGATGAACGTATGAAAGCAATAGGTATTGACGTAGGTACAACAACTGTTTGCGGAATTGTCATGGACGCAGAAAATGGAAAGATCGTAGATGTACAGACACTTTCCAATGATTCGGTGATCAAGGGAGAAACCTTTGAATGGCTTCAGGATCCCGACCGGATATGGGAACTGGTTCATCAGATGTATCAGGACTTTTTGGGGAAGCACAGCGATATCTGCAGTATCGGCCTGACAGGCCAGATGCACGGGATCGTGTATATTGATGCAGAAGGACACTCTGTGGGACCGCTTTATACCTGGCAGGATGAGCGCGGAAATCTGGAGATGGAAGATGGAAAAACTTATGCGGAATACCTGACAGAGCAGACAGGCCGTCCCATGGCCACAGGTTTTGGCATTACCACACATTATTACAACAAAAAACATGGCATAGTACCGGAAGGCGCAGTGGGCATGTGCACCATCCACGATTACGTGGGAATGCGGCTGACAGGCAGAAAGACACCTCTGCTCAGCGCTTCAGACGGGGCAAGCCTTGGATGCTTTGATCTGGAAAACCTTTGTTTTGATGAGGCTGCTTTGGAGCGCATCGGAATCGAAAAGACTATGGTACCCCAGTGCGAAAAGGGCTGTGTCCTCATAGGAAAGACGCCGGAAGGAATCCCGGTGGGAGCTGCCATCGGAGACAATCAAGCCAGTGTGATCGGTTCTGTCCGTGATATGGCAGACAGCTTGTTGGTCAATGTGGGAACATCCAGCCAGATCTCCGTCAGTGTGGATCGCTATGTAAAAACAAAAGCGGTAGACCTGCGTCCCCTTTGCGATGACCGTTATATATTTGTAGGTGCAGGTCTTTGCGGTGGTCGTGCCTATGCTGCACTGGAGCGTTTCTTCCGTCAGGTTGTCCAGACAATGACAGGGGAAGATCCGGGCGTCCTGTATGGAAAAATGGGAGCACTGCTGGAAAAACGCGGCATGAAACCGGGCAGGCTTTCTGTAGATACACGTTTT
>JALFIB010000086.1 GCA_022776305.1 Lachnospiraceae bacterium | reverse complement strand
ATTGTAAACAATTTTGTACCGCTCCTCTTCCTGACTTTTCAGCGAGAGTTCGGCATTTCTCTTGAGCGGATCGCATTGCTGATCACATTTAATTTTGGGGTACAGCTTCTCGTCGATTTCCTTGCTGCCGGATTTGTAGATAAAATAGGATATCGTGCCTGCGTCGTGGCTGCCCAGTTATTTTCCTGCATCGGACTTATCTCGCTTTCCTTCCTGCCAAATTTAATGCCGGAGCCTTTTATCGGTCTGATCATCTCCGGGATCATCTCTGCAATCGGCGGAGGACTTATTGAAGTCCTGATCAGTCCTATTGTAGAAGCCTGCCCCACCAAGCGGAAAAAAGCAGCCACGGGATTGCTGCATTCTTTCTATTGCTGGGGACATGCATCTGTAATTTTGCTGTCAACACTGTTTTTTGCCGTATTTGGTATTCAAAATTGGAAAATCCTCGCATGTATATGGGCAATCGTGCCTCTTATGAATGCATTATATTTTACTCAAGTCCCAATTAACGCGCTAAATGAAAATGGCGGCGGAATGTCCATCAAGGAATTGATCCGCAGCCATACATTCTGGTTTATGGTGATTTTAATGATCTGTGCCGGGGCCTGTGAACAGGGTATCAGCCAGTGGGCCTCCGCTTTCGCAGAAGCAAGCTTACATGTATCAAAAACTTTAGGAGACCTCGCCGGTCCTTGCGCTTTTGCTATTTTGATGGGAATTTCCCGTGTCGTGTACGCCAGATTCAGCGAACAGATCTCTTTGTATAAATATATGCTCTGCTGCGGCATCCTCTGTCTGGCCAGCTATTTATTGGCATCCCTGACTTCTTCCCCTGCACTGGGGCTTTTGGGATGTGCCCTTTGCGGCCTCTCTGTGGGTGTCATGTGGCCGGGAACCTTCAGTTTATCCTCCCGGAGCATTCCCAGAGGCGGAACTGCCATGTTTGCCTTTTTAGCCCTTGCAGGAGATGTTGGATGTGCCAGCGGTCCTGCGTTAGTCGGATTTGTGTCCGGGCAGGCCGGCGGCAATATGAAAACCGGCATTTTAAGCGGGATCTTTTTCCCTATCCTTTTAATTGCCACGATCCTGTTTCTTATGAAACGCAAATATATATGTGACTAAGGTTACAATATAGCGTGGAACTGTTGATTATGTCCGGTTCCACATTCCCCACAGGGATGCCCCCAAAAGTGACCAGGTAATATAAATGATCATCGCATACCTGTCATTGGGCGGGGCACCGTCCCCAAGTGAAAACCACAGTGTCAGGATCATGCTCATACCGATGTACGGCAACAGCACAGCGAACGATTTCCTGATGCCGGTGCTTTGATGCATCATCCTCTTCAGGACTGTAATAAAAATGCCAAGAACCAGAAGTCCCAAAAAAGCGTACTGGTAATAATAATTATAATACTTTGTCAGATCAGGTTCTTTTGATGACATACAGTGGATATTCCATGAATCTCCTTTTTTACACAGCTTATGTGCATTCAGCATAGAGGAAAAGGGAGTTGCAGCCATAGCAAGAATGTCCTCACCGATATCAAAAAGAACCTTTTTCGTCTGATTGGAAAATACGATCTTTGCCATTTCCCCATACATTTCCCGTGCCTTTTCTTTTCCGGCCTTTTCTTCCATAAGCGGAGCCATCTGGTACATCACATTGTTGTTGTGTGAATCAAATGTCCGGGCATCCTCTAAAGTAATAATATCCCGGATCTCTTCCGGAAAAGATGAATAATTGGCTGCCATATTGGGCCATACGATGCGGTCCAGGAGGACAAATTCAAAATTCGTCTGTATCCTTCCGTTCAATCCCGGAATCTGAGTGAAATGATCCACTGTCTTTACAACAGCAACGACAGAAAGGCATACGGAAAACATGGCAACCATAAGCTGCCTGCGGTTCTTCTGCTTCCGGATCAAACGTACAAGAAACACCGTCACTGCCAGAATCAGGCAGCTATACAGCCTGTCAGCCCTCAGCAGGCATTCCACCAGCAACGCTGCAGTCATAAGAATGTATGTTTTAACAGGCGGCCGTTCTTTCGCGTATACCAGAATACATCCGGAGAGAAAGAGCATCAGCATGGAAGTAGCCAGTGAATCGGTTAAAACACAGAAATTCATAAATGTGATCATGGGGATCGTCATCAAATAAAGGCTGAAAAACACCTTCCGGCCAATGGCCTTTTCAGAGCGTTTGTTCTTCCCCGTCACCTCGAAAACAGTATGTACTCCGTAAAAGACAGAAAAAAAGGAGATCACGGTCTGGAAAAGATACAACAGGATCTGATAATCTGTTTTACAGACTCTCTGGATCCATCGCAGGATCAGAGGGTAAAGTATGGGCCGGTATTCATCCAGGGCTAATGTCTGGCTGAGATTCAGATACTCCTGACTGTCTCCGAAGGTGGGGATCACGGTAATATTTTTTGCCATCCAGACAAACCCGATGGTAATCTGGATCCCCATGAGGATCCCGGCTACCAGCTGTAAAGCCGGAACAATATTTTTGCGGAATTTCTCTTTCATGGTTCTGACTAATTGCCTTTCTTAAAAATAAACCTGCGCTGTATCTGATAGCTTACGAAAAACAGTGCTGTATCTACAACAAGCTTAATCAATACTTCGTCTATCTTGAACACAGTATAGATTCCAGAGACCAAAAAAGCAGAAGCTATTGCCTGTACAACGCATAGAGCAAAATATCGCACTGCAGCAACTGCATATTTCTGGTCACTTTTAAACACTACATTCCTGTTCATGCAGAAATTAAATATTGCAGAAAAGGCTCTGGCGAGGTAAGTAGCTAGAATAATCCTGTTTGCAATTTTTTTAAACAGTATTTTCGAAAAAACTGTAAACAAAAACAGATCCAGAATACTGGAACTCAAAGAGGAAAAAATGTATCTGAGAAATGTACCGAAAATCGTTCTGTATATTTTAATGGAATCCACCACAGGATTAAAATGGGTTCCTGCATTTGCGTCGTAATAAACGGTATCAATGGGCAGCTCCAGAATTCCCGACTTTTTCCCAATTTCTGTCAGCATTGCTGTTTCGTATTCAAACCGCTTTCCCGGAAGGGCAAGGCAGCGATCAATTAATTTATTGGGAATTCCTCGAAGCCCTGTCTGGGTATCTTTCACCTCAAAACGCAGCAGGTATTTAAAAATACGTGAAGTAAGCTGATTTCCAAACCGGCTTTTAGGCGGAACTTGAGAAAGGGAAAAGTCTCTTGAACCAAGGATCAGCCTTTCCTCCCCCATTTGCAATGTTTTTGCCAGATTGTTTACATCTTTGCATAAATGCTGGCCATCTGAATCGGCAGTGATCACACCTGCAAATTCTTCATAATCGTAATGTTCT
>JALFIB010000075.1 GCA_022776305.1 Lachnospiraceae bacterium | reverse complement strand
ATGTTCTCCTTTCGCTTTTCCATATTGTTCATTTAATTTGCGTTTGAAACAATTTCCGCATGCACAGGAAGTGTTTGCCCCGTTACAGAGCTGGTAGTCTCCTCCTTCAATGCGTATCGGCATGCCGTCTACCAGAGCATCCGCCAGCTTTTTCCGTGCATTTGTATAGATCTGCTGCACCGTCGTGCGGGCTACTTTCATGGATTCACTGCATTGCTCTTGGGAAAATCCTTCTTTATCAATCAGGCGGATAGCTTCGTATTCGTCAACAGATAAAATGACTGCATCCTGTTCTCTCTGGTCTCCTACGGGAATAAAAGCAAGTGTTTGGGGAAAATGGCAGACTTGCCTGCATTTTCGGGGTCTGGGCATATGATCGGCACCTCCTTGCAGCAGTAAATTTCTAACCACATTATACAACATAAATGACATATGTCAATAATATAAATAATATATGTCAAAAACGTACAAAAGTAAATTTGTTGATCAATCCGGTGGGATTTACTTCCGGCATTATATTTGATTTTGCGGCATTATTGATGAGCGGCAAGGAGAAAAAAACTGCCAGCTGAAAAAATTGAGAGAAAGCAAAAAGCTGATTCAGGTCCTGCCTGTTTCAGCTTTTTTGAATCTCCCTTATGGCGTAAATTGATTTTTGCATGGCGCCTATTGATGTTTATACCCAACCCTCATTTGTGTATAATAAGGCCACGAAATGAAAATATTTTGTTTGAAGGAAAAGTGGAGGATATCATTATGGCGGACAAAATTATGGTGGATAAGATGACGGCGCTTATTACCGGGTCATACGGTGGACTTGGGACTTGCTTTGTAGATATCCATGCAGGAAAAGGCGGTGACCTGATCCTCGTGGGGAGAAACGAGGCGAGACTGAATGCGCAGAAAGAATCCGTGGAGAAGAAATATCATGTTGTGGTTCGGACAATTGCAGTGGATCTCGCCCAGCCGGATGCGGCACAAAAAATCTATGATACTTGCAAAGAAAAGGGATGGGTGGTAGATTATCTTATTAACAATGCGGGATTTGGCGGTCAGGGTGACTTTACCCGGGAACGGACGATGGAGCAGGACCTGTCAATGATCGCAGTGAACATTGAGACACCTACCCGTCTTTGTAAATTGTTTTTGCCGGATTTTGTGGCGCGCGGAATGGGTAAGGTACTGAATGTTTCTTCTACGGCGGCAACTATGCCCGGACCTCTTCAGGCCTGTTATTATGCGACAAAAGCATACGTTACAAGCTGGTCTAATGCACTCTGGAGAGAGCTGAAGGGTACGGGAGTAACGGTAACCTGCCTGATGCCCGGGGCTATGCAGACGGGCTTTGCAGATGCCGGCGGACTGGCAGATACGAAGCTTTTTGCCAATGCCGTAGATCCTGTTCCGGTTGCGCGGGCCGGATACGACGGAATGGTGAAAGGGGCACTGAATGTTACAGCAGGGCTTCAGAATTTGTATTTCTTGTGGGGATCATCCGGAAGGCCACAAAGGAAGAGATAAACCCTTTGGCAGTAAAAATGAAAAAGCCTGTGAGAGAGGATGCGTTTACTGAGTTTATAGGCGTACCGGCCACACAGGCAGATTTTAACAGCATAACATTCCGCGATGTGGATTTAGAGAAGCCGTTTATCAGTTATGATGAGGCGATGTGGGATTATTTTGAACCGGAGTTATCGAGACGGCTTGCTGAATTAGGGGTGGATGATTCTACCGGTACAAGAGTGCGGAGTGCTCTGATGGAACTCATGCCGGGAGGGGCATATACCATAGACGATGTTGCAGCAAAGATCGGGCTGTCCAAACGGACATTGCAGAGAAAATTGAGTGAGGAGAATACCACCTTCCAGAAACAGCTGAACAGTACGAGAGAGATGCTTGCGCTGCATTACATCCGTAATACAGATATGACGACAAATGATATTGCGTATCTTTTGGGGTATCAGGAGCTGAACTCCTTCCTCAGGGCATTTACATCATGGACAGGGATAAGTATCACCGAATATAAAAAACAGATGCAGGAATCGTAATAACTTATAAAAGACAGATGCAGCAACAGTAAGAAACTTAGCTATAGTAGCATGGATAAAAAACAAGAACGAGATGCGCAAAGCGTGTCTCGTCTCTGTTTTGCGCCAAGGGACAAATGGACATAAAATGCATGCTTGTATGTATTTTTATGTCTATGGGGCCCGTTAGGCTCATTTGTCGGGCAACTCATTTATTTTTAAAAGGATCATTATGAAACGGCAGAATGTTTCAATGAGATAGACGGTGGCTAGTAAAGTTTAAAGGAGTGGCTAGTATGCTTCAGATCAAGCAGATTTATAAACAGTATAAAACCGGAAATTTTGTGCAGAAAGCGCTGGATGGGGTCAGCTTGAATCTTCGTGAAAATGAATTTGTGGCGATTCTCGGCCCCAGCGGTTCGGGGAAGACGACGCT
>JALFIB010000073.1 GCA_022776305.1 Lachnospiraceae bacterium | reverse complement strand
CTCTGATTAAATGTGTGCGTTAAGATTTCCATGTGCTTGCACGGATGGAAATTGCGCATTCACCGAGCAGGATGTTTTCCTGCGAGGTTCGATTCGGCCAAGGTAAACTTGGCTATCTTCTTTACTGTTTTAAAGGTCAGTTCCTTAAAAAATTAACTCTTTTAGAATCTTTCAAGGTTGTTCCACTGTTCAGTTATCAAGGTTCTCTTTGTTGTCTCCGTTCCGAAGCAACTTTGATATCATATCATGTCTTTTCCGGTTTGTCAACAACTTTTTTATTTATTTTTTTCTTTTTTACTGCTTACCTCAGCAGCGAAATCAATATTACCATCCGTTTCTCTTTTTGTCAACAATTATTTTGATTTTTTTACACCTTTTTTCACCTTTTTTCTGTACCTATTTCTTCGTTTTCTGTAATTCTGCTTTACTGTTATATCACCTATGGAACACAGAAAGCGGCAGGAATCCTAAATAGAATACCTGCCGCAGTGTTTACAAATCCAGAGTGCCGTTTCCTATCTTTTGACTCCTAGCAAAGCTAGGTGGGTATCCGCAACGCAGCCTTCTGTCTTCCACTGCTGACGGAGGCTTGACATATCTCTGCGCGATATAGGAATCCCATAAAAGTAAATGTAGGTTCAAAATAATAGGAGTGTCGCACACCCCAGAAGTCTGCTTTTCGATTGCTTACATTCGATTTTCATCTAGTGATAGTATACTCTAGTATGTCCGCTTGTGCAATAAATTTTTCACTGTTTTCCTGTCACTTTCTGGAAAATAGTTTCGCCGCAACAGTAACCGGAAAATACTTAGATCCGATCTTATGATAACGATTCGTACGTCTTGCGTACTGCTTTGATAAAGTCTTCGCTGTTGAGTACTTCTACATGCTCCAGTGAAGTGATCAAAGACAGGTCTTTCGTCATTTTACCGCTTTCAATAGTATCGATGACTGCCCGTTCCATACGGTCGGCATATTCGCCCAGCTCTTTTATACCGTCCATCTCACCACGTTTTCTGAGGGCACCTGTCCAGGCAAAAATGGTGGCAACAGAGTTGGTGGATGTTTCTTCACCTTTTAAATATTTATAATAGTGGCGTTGTACTGTGCCATGGGCTGCTTCGTACTCATAATTACCATCCGGTGATACCAGCACAGAAGTCATCATGGCAAGTGAGCCAAAAGCAGATGATACCATATCGCTCATCACATCACCGTCATAATTCTTACATGCCCAGATAAATCCACCTTCAGATTTCATGACACGTGCTACCGCATCATCAATCAGGGTATAGAAATAAGTAATCCCGGCCTTTTCAAATTTTTCTTTATATTCCTTTTCAAAAATTTCCTGAAAAATATCCTTAAATGTATGGTCATATTTTTTGGATATGGTATCCTTACTTGCGAACCAAATATCCTGCTTTGTGTCTAACGCATAATTAAAACAGCTTCTCGCAAAGCTCTCAATAGACCTGTCAAGATTATGCATACCTTGAAGGACTCCCGGTCCTTTAAAATCAAAGATAGGCTCCCTGATCTCGGTTCCGTCTTCGCCTGTAAATACAAGCTCTGCCTTTCCCGGACCCGGTACATCGATTTCTGCGTTTTTGTAGACATCGCCATATGCATGGCGGGCAATGGTAATAGGCTTCTTCCAGCTTCTTACGTATGGCTCAATCCCTTTTACAATGATCGGCGCACGGAAAACCGTCCCATCAAGAATAGCGCGGATCGTCCCATTTGGACTTTTCCACATTTCCTTCAGGTCATACTCTTTCATTCTGGCAGCATTCGGCGTAATCGTAGCGCATTTTACAGCAACACCGTATTTTTTGTTGGCATTTGCACTGTCAATGGTCACCTGGTCATTTGTCGCATTTCGATTTTCAAGTCCCAAATCATAATACTCGGTCTTTAAGTCGATGTATGGATAAATCAGTTCATCCTTAATCATCTTCCATAAAATGCGAGTCATTTCATCTCCGTCCATCTCGACGATCGGAGTAGTCATTTTGATTTTTTCCATAATCAGCCTCCTCTTGTGCATCATCTCTCATGTACGGCTCCCATTCTACCATTTATTTATGTACGCGTCAAACAATTCCAGCCTTAAACTTTTGCCTTATTCTTCATCTTTTGCCCAATCAAAGGAATATCTTACCGCTTTATTCCATCCTTTGATCCTCCGCTCGCATTCCTCTTTTTCCATCATAGGCGTAAAAATTCGGTCTGTGTGCCAATTATTTTTTACGTCTTCCAGATTTTCCCAATATCCTACAGCCAGCCCTGCAAGGTACGCCGCTCCCATAGCAGTTGTCTCTATGCAGCTTGGACGCAAGACTCTCTCTTGGATCACATCAGACTGGTATTGCATTAGGAAATTGTTGGCGCTTGCCCCGCCGTCCACTTTTAATCCTGCAAGCTTCATCCCTGAATCAGCTTCCATGGCTTTGATTACGTCGTTGGTCTGGTATGCCAGTGACTCCAATGTAGCCCTCACAATATGGTATTTGTTTACCCCACGTGTGATCCCGACAATGCAGCCTCTTGCATACTGGTCCCAATGTGGTGCGCCGAGGCCTGTAAATGCCGGTACAACGTAACATCCGTTTGTATCTTTCACCCGTCCGGCGATCCACTCTGTATCCGGCGCCGAGTCGATCAGGTGCATTTCATCACGAAGCCACTGGATGGCCGCGCCTGCCACAAATATGGATCCCTCCAAAGCATAAGTCACTTCGCCGTTTAACCCCCAGGCGATGGTGGTTACCAGCCCATTATTTGAATACACAGGTTTATTTCCCGTGTTCATCAATAAAAAGCCACCGGTTCCGTACGTATTCTTCACTTCACCGCAGCCAAAGCATGTCTGCCCGAACAATGCTGCCTGCTGGTCCCCTGCCGCTCCCGCTATTGGGATTTCCCCTCCGAAAAAGCTTGGGTCTGTCATCCCGTAAACACTGCTGGATTCCACTACTTTGGGCAGCATGCAGCTTGGGATACCAAGCTCTTCCAAGATCTCTTCATCCCACTGCAGCGTATTGATATTAAAGAGCATAGTCCGTGATGCATTGGAATAATCCGTTACATGTGCCGCGCCCTTCGTCAATTTCCAGATCAGCCATGTTTCTACCGTTCCAAATAAAAGCTGCCCTGCTTCTGCTTTTTCTCTGGCACCTTCTACGTGATCTAATATCCATTTTATTTTCGTTCCGGAAAAATATGCATCAATCACCAATCCCGTCTTTTCTCGGAACTTTTCTGTCAAACCTTTTGCTTTCAGTTCATCACAGTATTCTGCCGTCCTCCTGCACTGCCAGACGATGGCATGGTATATAGGCACCCCTGTCTCTTTATCCCATACAATGGCAGTTTCCCTTTGGTTCGTGATTCCAAGAGCTGCTATTTCAGAAGCATCAGCTCCGATTTTTGACATTGCCTCCACTGCCACGCCTAATTGGGTAGACCAGATCTCATCCGCATCATGCTCTACCCAGCCAGGCTTTGGAAAATACTGTGTAAATTCTTTCTGGGCCACACTGCAGATATTCCCGTTTTTATCAAATAAAATGCAGCGGTTGCTGGTCGTTCCGGCATCCAGTGCCATGATATATTTTTTCATTTCAAACCCTCCCGATACGTATATCAAAGACACATTTATTTTCGTTTTGTCTATATCATACAATAAATTATCGGTACCTGCAAGATTTTCTACATCACATGCAGCAGCCTCCGAAGATCCGGCATGCCCCAACCCTGCCTGTTTTTGGGGAAACCAAGATCCACCGCAGCATCACGAAGTTTTATTTTTACTTCCATATTGTTTAGATTCGGCTCTTTCTCTAAAAGCAAAGCGATACATCCGGCAATAGCAGGTGCCGACATAGAAGTGCCACTTTTGGCTCCGTAATATTTTCCTTGTTTCCATCCGGAAGAACATGAAATAATCCCTGTACCGGGTGCGACAAGATCCGGCTTACAAACGCATTCTTCTGTAGGCCCGCATCCCGAATAATCCCCCCTTGCATACCTGCCTTTGCCTTTTAGGTTATCTGATGCACCTACTGTGATCACTTTCCTGCTGTTTCCCGGCACCGTAATACTATGGGGAAATGGCCCCATATTTCCTGCCGCCACCACCACAGCGATTCCTGCATCCCAAGCTTTTTCCACAGCCTCTTTCAGCTGCCTTGCGGCAAAATCCTTTTCTTTTTTCGATGTCCCCGCAGACAAATTCATGATTCGGATCCCATATCTCATTCGGTTTCGTATTACCCAGTCAATGGCAGGGAGAATATCCTGCAAATTACCCTGTCCGTAACGGTCCAGTACCTTTAAATGAATGATCTTACACTCCGGTGCGATGCCGCAATACTTTCCTTGGCTGCTCCTGCCGTCACCTGCTAATATGCCTGTAACGTGGCTTCCATGTGACGCATCATCATAGCATTCCGTCTTCCCATTCACAAAATCACGGAAAACTGTGATTCGGCTTGCGTAATCGGGATGGCTGCAGATCCCGGAATCTAAAATAGCTACAGTAACTCCTTTTCCTGTTATTCCTGCCCTATGTATCTCGTCCGCATGCAGTTGCATTCTTACACGATCCATACCCATTCCTCCATAATGATAGTTTATGCTGGTCTCCGAGATCCTGTGCAGTAAAAAACGGTCCAGATATCACTTCATGTATTTTATATCCATTTGTCCCTTGGCTCATATATTGAATAAGAGTAAGTATTCAGGGTTTTTGTTATGTATAAAAATATGCTTGCAGCTTCCCAGATTCCGGCGAACTCCCCTGCCATATCTGAGGATTATTCGGATATCATTTTCCGGTACCAATTGGAACCGGAGCTCCTGTTTACAGAGCTTAGCCGTTTTTCTCCTCAGATCGTAGACACACAGTACAGCATACTCCATGCCCCTCTTTCCGACCATCTTGCCACAGTGGAACAGATCGGTTATTCCAGCGTTCCCAATCTTTTTACTTATGTAGATACCGTTAATCTGGAAACTGCCGGGATCATATCTGCCCAAAACCAGCCTTTTTTATCCCTCAAAGGGAAAGGTGTACTGGTGGGCTTTTTAGATTCCGGTATTGATTACACTCATCCAGCCTTTCGTTCACCAGATGGGACTACCCGCATCCTGCGCATCTGGGACCAGACGATCCAGACAGGCCCGTCCCCTGATGGCATGGCTTACGGCACAGAATATAAACAAGAGCAAATCAATGAGGCCTTATCTTCTTTATCTCCTTATGACATTGTCCCGCAAAGAGATGAAGCAGGACACGGCACTGCTGTTGCCGGGATTGCCTGTGGAAGCCCGGATCCATCCTCGGAATTTATCGGTGCAGCTCCTGAAAGCATGATCATCGCAGTCAAATTAAAACCTGCCAAACAATACCTGCGTGATTATTTTTTGATTCCGGAAGGCGCAGCTGCGTTTCAGGAAACCGACCTAATGCTGGGGGTACGCTATATGGTCAATATCTCAAAGGAATTGCAAATGCCCCTCGTCATCTGCATCACACTGGGAACGAATCAAGGCGGCCATACAGGTACGACTCCGCTGGAAGATGTACTCACGTCCGCACAATTCAACTCCGGTGTTTATGCTGTCGCCGGGACAGGAAATGAGGTAGGATCAGGACACCATTACTTCGGTGAGGTAAGCCGTCAAGGTGAGTTTCGCGATATTGAAATCCTTGTAGATGAGGACACAGCTGGTTTTACACTTGAATTTTGGGCCGATGCCCCGGAGCTCTACAGTGTAGGCTTTACTTCCCCTCTCGGCGAGACCATACAGCCCATCCAGCCCCGCAGCGGTGCTTCCATTGAATTCAACTTTCTTCTGGAAAACAGCCGCATATCCCTAACCTATTTTCTTGTGGAAATGCTCAGTGGTTCCCAGCTGGCCCTGATGCGCTTTATTACCCCTACACCCGGTGTGTGGCGCGTAAGGGTTACAAATATTTCTTTTGTGAATGGAGCTTTCCATCTATGGCTTCCCATTACCGGCCATGTAAACCCTACGATACGTTTTTACACACCTAATACAGATACCACCTTAGTTATCCCTTCCTGTGCAGAAGCAATCATTACCACAGGAACCTTTAATGCATTCCGAGACAGTATTTTCCAAAATTCAGGACGGGGCTACACCCGGAACCAGATCATCAAACCTGAATTTGTCACTCCCGGGGTGAATGCCACAGCTCCTTTCCCCGGCAACACATACAAAACCATCTCAGGGTCCTGCGCAGCCTCAGCATTGGCGGCAGGAGCAACAGCGCTGCTGGTAGAAAGCGGCCTGCGACTTCAGGATTCCCCTCGCTATTTCACACCTCGCGAAATCAAGAGCTTATTTGAGCACGGCGCCGTTCGAGGAAAAAATTACCCTTATCCCAATCGGGAATGGGGGTATGGAGTTATGAACGTCTATGGAATTTTTGAGGCTTTTCTTCGATTGTAAAACACGGACATAACTCTGCAAATCTATTCTGAATCCGTAACACTTAATGGCCCCAAGCATATGATACATTGTAAATGATAATTTCGGAGGAAAACGAAATGAGCGATTTAACAGCAACCAACTGCGGATGTGGATGTGACAACAACAACGGAATGTCTTGTATCTGGATCATCATCCTCCTTGCATGCTGCGGCGGATGCGGCGGCGGATTCTTCAGAAACAACGACGGCTGCGGCGACAACTGCTGCTGGATCATTATCCTTCTCCTGCTCTTCTGCGGCGGATGGGGAAATGGCAACTTTCTTGGAAACAATAACTGTGGATGCGGATGCTAATCCGAATGAACGGGGCTGATGCCCCGTTTTCTTCATTTCTTCGTTATCTTTTTGCCTTTCTCATTGTCCCTTCCTTTTTTGTCGTTTTACGAATCTCTCCATCTGTACGTCCTTCTCTTTCTTCCCGTTCCAAGACTTCCCCCTGTTCTTTCTGTCTTAAACAGTCTTCATCTATTTCATAAAATGCATTTCCATCGATCACAACACGAAATCCCATTTTTACCTCCTGCTCACAAATGACACAAAAAAGCAAGTGCCATTTTTGCTACCATCTGTTTTTAATTCTTATTACATCATATGAGCCAAGGGACGAATGGACTTAAAAAGTAATCATTTTTACAGATTCAAGTATCATATTTCAACTGCTTTTCTCATACAAATGAAAAAAAGAAGTCTGAGGTCTTCATGCTGACTGCTTTGGATCAAATTGCAAATCAAAACCACCTGCTGCTCATCAAAGCGGCCATTCCTTATATCGCACCCGGCAGCCAGAAAATCTTTTCCATATTGATCAAAATGGTAGAACTGCAGAATGTTTTAAAATTTTATAATCAAAATAACCTCTCCGTCCAAGCATGTCATACGGAGCAGGGATCCCCTGATGTCTTGGATATATTAACAGATCTTCGAAATTACTGTGAGGATGACGAAGCAGAAATGATCGACCAATGCATCCAAATGTTTTCAGCCATGGAACTGTATTCCATCTTCTCACAGCCTTCAGACAATGAGGATACAAAATAAGCTTGAAAACAAAAAGTTTTCAAGCTTGCTTTTACGGTTTATTTGTCGGATAACTCATTTGTATAAAAGAAAGGATGTTACGTTTATGAGTGATGATTCTTGGACACAAAATCCCGGCCTTGGAGGAATCGACCCTGCCAAGCTGCAAATGCTTCTGACCCTGTCAGAGCAGGCAAAAGGAAAAAGCCCCAATGAACTCCTGCCATTTTTAATGGCCGCTGCTGCCCAGTCGAAGGAAAACAACATGTCCTTCAACCAATCGGAAGCTGATGCTATCATCGAAGTGATGAAAATCGGAAAATCACCTCAAGAAATCAGTAAAATCGATAAAATCTGTGCCATTATGAAACAGTTTCAAAAGAAGTGATTCTTCTTTCCAAAAGCTCCAGTGCCCGCCGCAATGATTGCCTGCGGATTTCCTGACGGTCGCCCGAAAAATGGCACTCCTCCACTACGGTATCGCCTCTGAAACAGCAGCCAATATACACAAGGCCGACCGGCTCTCCGCTCCCGGTGTCCGGTCCGGCATATCCTGTTACAGAGAGCGCAAAATCTGCATTCGCTTGTTTTGCTCCACCTTCTGCCATCTCTTTTGCCGTCTCACGGCTTACAGCTGTATACTGCTCCAATGTTTTCCGGCTGACACCGACCATCTCATTTTTTGCCTGATCGCAATAAGTCACAAAGCCTCTATAAAAAACCGCCGAACTTCCCGGCACGGAAGTCAATGCAGCAGAAACCATTCCTCCCGTACAGGATTCCACAGTTGTCACTGTCATATGAAGCTTTGTAAGTTTTTGAATGATTCTCTCTTCCAACATCTGATCACATTTCACCGTCTAATACGCCCCAGTTCTTTCTAAGATAATCCACTAAAGAAACCACAGTAAGGATCAGCGCGATCCAAATCACGATCTGGGCAATGGTATCAAATATACCGCCAAGGTCTAGGATCAAGAGAATGACCATGACCATCTGGAACACTGTCTTAAATTTTCCCCAATAGCTGGCAGCGATCACGGTCCCTTTATCCGATGCTACAAGGCGGAAACCGCTGATAATAAACTCACGCCCGATGATTATAATGACGATCCATGCTGCAAGGGCATCTTTTTCTACAAGGCAGATCATGGCAGAACACACCAAAAGCTTGTCTGCAATGGGATCCATAAACTTTCCGAAATCTGTGACTAAGTTATTTTTTCTTGCCAAATACCCATCCAGATAATCTGTGGCGCTGGCCAAAATGAATATGGCTGCAGCTGCATATTTTCCCGCAGCCCCCAAGCCATCCCACAACATCAAAAATACGAATACCGGTACCATGCAAACACGAAGTACCGTCAATTTATTTGGTAAATTCATCTGCAATCTCTCCTATCAAATCGTATTCTGCTGCACCTGTAATACGCGCCCGTACGAAATCCCCGGACATGAGTACTTCATCTGTATTAATGAAAAGCAGTCCGTCTACATTCGGTGCATCTCCGTACGTACGTGCCACGTATGCATTCTCATCTGCCACTTTTCCTTCTACCATGGCTGTCACGATACGTCCAACCATATCCTGTGCTTTATCAAAAGCAATTTCCTGCTGCAGTTCCATCAATTCTTCCTGCCAGTCAAGCTTTGTCTCCTCATCGATCTGATCCGGCATAGATGCTGCCGGTGTATCCTCTTCCTGAGAATACGTAAAGACACCGAGACGGTCAAATTCCATCTCGTCAATAAAATCCATCATTTCCTCATGCTGCTCTTTTGTCTCTCCGGGGAATCCGGTGATCAGCGTAGTCCGCAGGATAATATCCGGGATCTCTTGCCTGAGTTTTGTGACGATGGCGATCAGATCCTCTTTCGTTGTCCTTCTCCCCATCCTTTTTAGCACCGCATCTGAAGCATGCTGAATGGGAAGATCCAGATAATGGCATACCTTCGGTTCCCGTTTCATGGTCTCAATGAGCTCATCGTAGATTTCTTCAGGATAGCAATACAAAATCCGGATCCATCTGATCCCGCTGATCTTACAGAGTGCCTCCAACAACAAATGAAGAGATTTCTGACCGTAAAGATCCACACCGTATACGGTGGTCTCCTGAGCAACAAGGATCAGTTCTTTGACACCTTCTGCTGCGAGCTCCTCCGCCTGTGCGATCAGACGTTCCATGGGAACGCTGCGGTATCGTCCGCGCAGCTTAGGAATAATACAGTAAGTGCAACATTTATTGCAGCCTTCTGCAATTTTTAAGTATGCAAAATGGCCACCGGTGGTCACGATACGGCCGCCGTCTGTCTGGGGAAGATAGGACAAGGATGTCTCCTCCACCCCTCTTTTTCCGGCCAATGCCTGATCCACAGCCTCGACGATCTTGTCATAGGCTGTAGTACCCAGAACCATGTCCACTTCCTCGATTTCATCAAGGATTTCCTGTTTGTAGCGCTGGGCCATACAGCCGGTTACCACCAGTGCTTTACAACTTCCTGATTTTTTATATTCAGCCATCTCCAGAATGGATTGAATACTTTCTTCCTTTGCATCATTGATGAAACAGCAGGTATTGATAATAATGATATCTGCCTCCGT
The DNA here is from genome assembly GCA_022776305.1 of Lachnospiraceae bacterium. Lineage (GTDB taxonomy): Bacteria > Bacillota > Clostridia > Lachnospirales > Lachnospiraceae > Choladousia. The sequence continues at coordinate 53,004 of JALFIB010000073.1, read as the reverse complement.
CTCATCATCTGTAAAACTGTAGCCCTTTTTCTCAAGCAGGCCCAGCATCTCTTCTGAATCAACAAGGTTTTTATCACATCCAAGAGAAACAAAAAATATTTTCATGAACTACTCCTGTCTATTATCGGTCTTTGATACCTCTGCCGGTACCATATCGCTATCTCCCGTACTTTTCTTTTCCTCCTGCTCCAGCAGGTCTTTCAGCTGTACTTCCGGATGTTCCCGCTGGATCTTGGCAAGCTTTTTAACTTTTACCTGAATACAGATCAGGCTGATCAGGTTTGTCAGCCCATCCAGAATCAGACATGCCCCAATATAGAAGATCATAAACTTTTCTTCTTGAAAGGGATTACAGAGCAGTACGATTCCCAAAGCAATAATAACCAGCGCACAGATCAGTACCAGATACCATTTTTTGAACTTCAGCCGCCTCATGTTCCATGAACTCTGGATCTTGACAACTGCCCCGAGAAGTAAAATAATCCCCATGGCAAAAGGAAGTACCGTTGCCAAAAAAGTAGGATTTAAAAGGATAAACACCCCAAAAGCGAGACATACAATACCAATGACCAGATCCATCTGCAAAAATCCTTGCAGATTATCCTTGGTGAAATAAATAATGCCGTATGTGATTCCCAGTACAACCATGGCAAAACCCAGTCCATAGCAGATCATCTTGACTGAGGTACCCGGCCAGACCAGCAGTACGACCCCCAGCACTACATAAAGCGCTGATACCAGAATATAACTTTTACTAAACTGCTTTACCTCATTCACCGATTAAACACCTCAATTCCGCATTACTCTTCCGCGGTCTCATCCTCCTCCGGAAGAATTTTGATTTTTCCTTCGTTTAATTCAGCAACTGCTTTTGAGAGAGGCTTTGATACGGTACGTACATCCAGATCACCCTTGGACTGGCGGGCAATGATCTGGCGGGCACGCTTTGCCGTAGCCAGCACGATGGAATAACGGCTGTTAACTACCGGTTCCTCTCCTTCTTCTACCCCACTGTTTACTACTTTCATTAAATCTGAATAAGACGGATGTAACATAGTTTTATTCTCCTTTCGCAAATGTCTTGATCTCATCTCTGATCTGTTCTACAAAATCCAGATTCCTGCTTATTTTATTATGCTGACTGTCGATCAAGCGATGGACTTCTTCCACGCTCTCCTCCAAATCATCATTAATAATCATATAATCATATTTTTCCACACCGGCTGACTCTTCCACTGCTCTTGCAAGCCTTGCCCGGATCACCTCTTCCGTTTCAGTTCCCCTGCCCCGAAGCCGGCTGGCCAGCGTCTGTGCATCCGGAGGCATGACAAACACCAGCAATGCTTCCGGGTATTTTTCTTTAATTTTCAGTGCTCCCTGCAGCTCGATCTCAAGGATCACGTCGCGTCCCTGTTCCATCTGGTCTTCCACATAGTCACGGGGCGTACCGTAGTAGTTCCCGCAGTAGCATGCATACTCGATCAGACGGTCTTCCTCGATCAGCTGTTCAAATTCTTCTTTCGTCTTGAAAAAGTATTCGCGCCCATCTTCCTCACCCTCTCTGGGTGCACGCGTTGTCGCGGAAATCGACAATGCATAATATCCATAACGTTCAGTCAGAGACCTCATGAGTGTTCCTTTCCCGACTCCTGAAAATCCTGAAACCACCACAAGGATTCCTTTTCTGTTCATGAATCTTCTCCCTTCATTTCCTGTTCCGCTGTACTATTTGCCGCAAATCTTCTGGCGATCGTATCAGGCTGCATAGCAGAGAGCACGATCTGCTCCGTATCCATCACAAGAACGGATTTCGTCCTCCTGCCCTGTGTTGCATCAATGACCTTCTGGGTCTCCCTTGCATTTTGTACCATGCGTTTGATGGGAGCCGCATCTGGATTTACGACTGTAACGATCTTTTGCGCATTCACGTAATTGCCAAATCCGATATTTACCAAGCCTGCCATACTGCCTCCTATACCTCATTGACTTTATTACTCTATATTCTGTATCTGCTCACGCACCTTCTCGATCTCCGTTTTTAAATCGATGGCAATATTTGATGTCTCAAGATCATTTGCCTTAGAAAGTATGGTGTTCGCCTCGCGGTTCATCTCCTGTGCTATGAAATCCAGTTTCCGGCCAATGCTTCCGCCTTGGATCAAAGCTTCTTTCATGGTGGTGATATGGCTGCGGAGACGGACGGTCTCTTCATCGGTGCAGATCTTATCCGCAAATAAAATAACTTCTGAAGCAAGACGGTTCTCATCTATCTGTGCGTCGCCGAGCAGTTCTTTGACCTTATCCTCCAGCTTCTTCCGGTATTCCACCACGATCTGGGGATATCTGGTCTCTATGAGACTTACATTTTCTTCCATTCTGTCCAATTTGTCAAGAATATCATTTTTTAAAATTTCACCTTCACGCTCTCTGGCTTCCACAAACTGCTGGCACGCCCCTTTTATAGCTTTTTCCAGAACTGCCCAGATCTCCTCTTCATCAATGTCCTGTTCTTCCATAGTAAATACTTCCGGACACCTTCCTAAGGAAGAAACCCTGATATCATCCTCAAGCCCGAAGGTCTCTGCCATCTTGCGGTAATACTTTAAGTATTCCGCTGCGATATTTTCATTATATTTCAGTGCAACATTTTCCTCAGCAAAATCTTCATACGTAATAAAAACGTCAACTTTGCCTCGCTGCACATATGTCTTTAGCAGGTTTCGAATGGAAGCTTCAAAAAAGCTGAATTTTTTCGGCATTTTTATGTTTACGTCAAAATAGCGGTGATTCACCGCCTTCATCTCAACCGTAAACTTTTTGCTGTCCTGCTGATTCTCACATCTGCCAAAGCCTGTCATGCTTTTAATCATTTTTTCATAGTCCTTTCCCAATGCTCTGCACGCTTTTCTCCCTAAAAATGCGATGCTTTATGGGGATATATCATATTTTTTTGCACAGTACCCCATATTGAACTCATTATAAACGATTGCAGAAAAGCAGTCAATGGCAATTGTTTTTTCTTTTTCAATCTGATATGATACCTACGTTACAGTTTTTCTTGTTTTCACGTGGGTTTTTCATAACCCCTTATACCTTATATCGGAGGATTTCATATGGCATTAGATGGCATCGTCATTTCTAATATAACCGCCCAGCTTGCAGAAAAGCTTACCGGATCGAGGATCAGCAAGATCGCCCAGCCGGAGGCAGATGAGCTTCTGCTCACTTTAAAGGGCATTAACGGCCAGTACCGGCTTCTTCTCTCAGCTGGCGCCAGCCTACCCCTTATTTATCTTACAAAGACAAATAAGCCCTCTCCTTTGACCGCACCAAATTTCTGCATGCTGCTTCGCAAGCATATTGGCAACGGCAAGATCACACGTATCTACCAGCCCGGTTTAGAGCGTATCATCCATTTTGAAATCGAACATTTTAATGAAATGGGGGATATCTGCCACAAGGATCTAGTTATTGAGCTGATGGGAAAGCACAGCAATATTATTTTCTGCGATGAAAAAGGAATGATCATTGACAGTATCAAACACGTTTCTGCACAGACCAGCTCCGTCCGCGAAGTGCTTCCCGGGCGTCCTTATTTTATTGCTGTCACGCAGGACAAACTGGATCCTTTGGACACAAATGAAAATGAATTCTGCTCCGCAGTCTTTTCCAAGCCAATGCCTCTTGCAAAGGCAATCTACACCACTTATACCGGTATCAGTCCTCTGATTGCCGAGGAAGTATGCCACAGGGCTTCTCTGGAATCTGCCCAGAGCGCCAACTCTATGGAAGGATTGGTACAAATCCATTTATACCGTCAGTTTGAGCTTCTCATGGAGGAGGTAAAGGCTTGCCATTTTTCACCCGCTATCATCTACGATGAAAAACATGTGCCTGTGGAATTTACCTCTGTTCCCTTGACCCTTTACCGTGATCTTACGTGTGTTCCTTTTGATTCTCCGTCGGAAATGCTGGAACAGTATTATGCAATGAAAAATACGGTCACACGTATCAGGCAAAAGTCTTCCGACCTTAGAAGGATCACCACAACAGCCCTTGACCGCTGCCGGAAAAAGCATGAGCTCCAAAAGCGGCAGCTGAAAGATACGGAAAAACGGGATAAATACAGAATTTACGGAGAGCTGATCAACACATACGGATACGGCGTGGAGCCGGAATCAAAAAGCTTTGAAGCATTAAATTATTATACGAATGAGTTGGTCACGATTCCTCTTGATCCCACAATGACTCCTCAGGAAAATGCACAAAAATATTTTGATAAATATAATAAATTGAAGAGGACGTATGAAGCCCTGTCGGAACACATCCAAGAAACAGAGGCTGAGATCCAGCAGCTGGAGTCCATCTGTACCTTTATGGATATGGCCCTCTCGGAAGATGATCTTGTCCAAGTGAAGGAAGAGCTGACGGATGCCGGATATATCCGCCGTAAATACACAGGGAAAAAAATTAAGATCACTTCACGCCCCTTCCACTACCGCTCTTCCGACGGCTATGATATGTACGTGGGGAAAAATAATTACCAAAATGATGAGCTCACTTTCAAAATTGCTTCAGGAAGTGACTGGTGGTTCCATGCGAAAGGGGCACCGGGATCACACGTGATCGTGAAGGCAAGAGGCGAAGAACTTCCCGACTCCACCTTTGAAGAAGCGGCAAGGCTGGCCGCCCACTATTCCAAAAACAGGAATGCTGAAAAAGTTGAGATTGATTACATTGAAAAGAAACATGTGAAAAAACCAAACGGAGCCAAGCCGGGATTTGTGGTTTACTACACGAACTATTCCATGATGATCGATTCTGACATCAGTAAAATCGAGTTAATTTCCGATTAAAAGAAAAGCTAAAAGAAAAACCAAAGGGAAAGCTGCCGCATTTCCTCTCCTTTGCCTGATGACGCAAAAGGAAGGGGCTGCGGCAGCTTTTATACTGTGTTTTATCTTATATTTTGTCTTATCCCTTATCTTATAATTACGTCTTTCTTACAACTCTTTCGCTACATGGCCTGCTCCGAACAGACGTGTGTTCATTGGATAAACATTTTCCTTTCCCACATATTTCCCAATATAATCCACATATGCTTCCGTCTCATCTTTCGGCAGGACACACGCGATCACGCCTGCAAATCCGCCACCATGAACACGGCAGACACCGCGCCCGCTCTTTTCTAGGAAAAGTTGAGTCAACGCTAAGGTAAGTGTAATTTTCTGTTCCTTCGGATTTTGGATGGAGTAGCAATTCTGCAGCCATTCCCAAGAGGATCTGCCGGACTGGCTGATAGCCTGCAGCAATGACTGGGCATCATTTGTCCTTGTGGCTTCATATGCCTTGTCTACGCGTTTGTTTTCTTCATAAAAATGCATCGCGCGAAGTACCGCACGGTCATTATCGATCTTCGGCAAGGTTTCCAGAAGGGTATCCATATCCCGCTGGCAAAGCAGGGAAGCTCCCATAGCAGCTGCAGCTTCTTTCATCTCCAAAGGAACGCTGGAATATTCTTCACTTAAATCAGCATGTCCCTTTCCTGTATTTACGATCACAAGGTCATAACCGATCTGTGAAAAGGAAAAATCTACCTGCTGGCAGAGCTCGTCATCACCTTTTGAAAAATCAAGAAGGATCGTTCCGCCGGCTGCACATGCCATCTGGTCCATCAATCCTGATGCCTTATCCCAATAATTGTTTTCTGCAAACTGCCCGATCCTTGCGTAATCGATACAGCGCATTTTCTGGTCATTAAAGAAATAGTTGATGATTGAGCAGATCAGCATCTCAAAGGATGCAGATGAGCTCACACCTGCTGCAGCAATAACCTGAGTAGAAACGTATGCATGGAATCCCTCCACTTTAAAACCTGATTTTTTTGCAGCTGTGACCATACCAGCCACCAGTGAAAGGGTGCCTTTATTCTTCGGCACTTTTTCCAGTTCCCTTAAATCAATGACTACTTTTCCTTTATACCCCTCACTGACAATCGTGATAATATCCGTACCGGTAGGATACGCAGCACCGATGGTGTCCATACTGATGCTGGCAGCAAGGATCTTTCCTCCATTGTGGTCTGTATGGTTTCCTACGATCTCCGTTCTTCCCGGAGCCGTAAAAAACTCCATCTCATCTGAATGATATAATTCTTTAAAATGCTCAGCCAGAGATTCATATCTTTTCGCACTCTTTTCGCTCTCACCATAAATCTTCTCCAGCACTTCCCTGCTCGGTAATTTCATCTTCCTGTCCTCCCTTTCCATCCATAGCTTTTCTGGCATTGTTTTTTGTTTGGATTTTCAAAAATCTCCTGCACAGCAGAATTTTGAATACATCGACTAATTGCAAATTTTAATTATTGCATCAGCAAAAATTTTTGCACTCATGACCAAGGTATCAATAACCATGAATTCATCGTCACCATGCATATGGTTGTCCACATCCTCCGTCATGCAGCCAAAGGCAACGCCTCTTTCTAAGTTGTGTACATACGTTCCGCCGCCTGTGGAAAGAGGTTCCCCCTTCACTCCCGTATACCTTTCATAACTTCCAAGGAGTGTTTTCACGAAATCGCTATCCCCTGATACACAGTGTGGCATCGTCATAGGCTCGTCTTCCAAAATAATCCCCTGACTTGACAGTTTTTCCGCCACAACGGATTTTGTATTCTCTTCCGTACATCCAATAGGAAGACGGGCATCAAAGGTGCCGGAAAGCGCTCCGTCCTCATAGTGAAGGATGCTGAAGCACAGTGTCGTTGCACCTGATTTTTCTTCCTGACGGTAAATTCCCAGTGTTTTTCCGCAAGTATCCTCATAAGGCATCAGCTGTTCCAATGCTTTCAGGGCATCCAAGCCTTTTGACGGCGCAAGAGGCAGATAAGTAATCATCCTCAGAGCAGCTGTTAAAGCATTTTTCCCTTCCTGCGGAGTTGAGGCATGAGCCGCCTGTCCTCTCACTTCAATCATGAAACAATTCTCTTCCTTATCTCCCAGCGCTGTACATTCTGCCGCTTCAACAGAAACATGGACCTTGCATTCCTTTTCCAGTTTTTCCGCAGCCTCCGTTATTGCCTGTTTCTCTAATCCTGCTGCAAGGAATCTTGCCTTCTGAGGAACAACATTTGCTTTATCTCCACTCTCAAAACGGAGGATCCCAGGAAGTACCGGTTCTTTTTCAAAAGAAGCATGGAAATTCGCTTCCAATCTTCCCTTTTCAATATTGATCAGAGGGAAATCGGCATCCGGCGTAAAAGAACAAGGTGCTTCTTTTTCTATACTGTAATAATACTTAAGATCCCCGGAACCGCACTCCTCATCTGATCCAAGAATCAAACGGACACTTTTTTCCATTGGTATGCCCAGCTCTTTTATGGCACGGAGTGCATAGATCACTGCGATCGCCGGTCCTTTGTCATCAGCCGTACCACGCCCATAGATCCTGCCGTCAACAATCTTCGGCTCAAAAGGCTTTGTCACAGTCCAGTCATCGGTAACAGGGACTACGTCAAGATGTGCTAACACATCCAGCTCTTTTTCTTTTTCAGAAAAATCTCCGGTTACAACGTAATTCTCATAATTCTTTGTCAGCAATCCATACTTTTTCATTAATGCTTCGGCTTCTGCAAGTACCTTCGCCGGGCCTTCGCCAAATGGCATCCCTTCTTTCGCCTCTCCTTTTTGGCTGTTAATGCGTACCAGATGCATCAAGTCTTCCAGCATCTCTTCTCTTTTACTATCCAAATAACTGTCAATCTTTTCTTTATACATAGTAAAACCCTTTCTTTTTATAAAAATAATACTTTACGGTATTTAAACCTTATTACAAGGCTTTCCCGTCCATAGAGCCGCATCCTTTGTCAAGCGGATATTCGCAATCCAATTCGATGCTTGCTCATATCGGTTAAATTATAATACAAACAAGTAACGAACTCAAGCCAGATGTGGTATGATAATAACATCTCTATGAAAAAAAGGAGGCATCCCCTTTGACTTCATCAAAACCCCTTTTTTTAAAAGAAGACCGGGCACACGGCAGCCACTCTTTCCGATGTGGATTTTATACAACCAATCCCAAATCCGAATGTTTCCATGTCCCTCTCCATTGGCACGAAGAGATCGAACTGGTTCATTTTATAAGCGGCCATTTTTCTCTTGAGATCAATATGGAGAAATATGACATTGATTCAGAATGTTTCTTTTTTATCCGTTCAGGAGAATTACACCGGATCGTCTGCGAAGAACCCTGCTGCGAATCCGCCCTTGTATTCTCACCGTACCTTTTATGCTTTTTGTCCAATGACGATGCACAGGGAAACCTGCTTCTCCCACTGGCCAAGGGGGATCTTGTGCTTCCGCGGAAAATAGAAAAAACAGATTCATGTTATGAAGCTATCTTATCTGAGTACAAAAAGCTGGCAGCCCAATATTCCAGTATTTCTGCAGGACATATCATCAATGCACCCCAGCAGCTGTTTATTAAGGCAGCACTTTTAAATATATTGGGATATCTGTCCGCTGCCCAGCTGCTGCACACCTGTGGAAGTCAAAAAAATGAAAATATTGAAAGTATTAAAATGGTGTTATCCTATATCCATACACATTACTCTGAGAAAATATTCATCAGCGACTTGGCTGGCTTGCTGAACCTCAACGAGCAATACTTCTGCCGGTTTTTCAAAAAGGCTACGGGGCAATCTCCCATCGCCTATCTGAACGAATACCGCATACGCCGTGCCACCGCGCTGCTTACTGAAACCTCCATGCAGATCACCGATATCTGTCTTGAATGCGGATTCAATAATTTTGGGAATTTTTTACGTGAATTCCGAAAACAGACTTCCATGACACCCAGTGGTTACCGGCGCACTTTCCAAAAGATATAACTGTTCAGAAGCCCTCCTCAAACATTCGCAAAACTGCAGGAAAAGATAAAATATTGAAGTTTTTAATCATATATTCGTATGACTTTCCAGAGAAATCCATATATACTGTTTCTTACATAAACGGAACAGAAAAGGTTCCTCCATACTTTACCAGAATCGAGGATTTCACTGATGAATATGAAAAAGAAATGGTGGCACGATAAAGTAGCTTACCAAATTTATCCAAAAAGTTTTTACGATACAAATGGGGACGGAATCGGAGATATTCCCGGGATCATTGAAAAGCTGGATTACCTAAAAGATCTTGGCATTGATATTATATGGCTGTCCCCCGTCTATCTCTCTCCTCTTGCAGACCAGGGCTATGACATTGCCGATTATTACAAAATCGATCCGCGCTTTGGCACCATGGAGGATATGGACAGGCTGATCAACGAAGCGAAAAAAAGAGACATGTATATTCTGATGGATCTTGTAGCCAACCACTGTTCTGATGAACATGAATGGTTCCAAAAAGCCATTGCAGATCCCGAAGGCCCCTACGGCCAATATTTCTATCTGGCTGATGCGAAAGACGGACGTCCCTGCAATTGGCGTTCTTATTTCGGCGGTCCCTGCTGGGATGAGCTTCCGGGAACAGATAAGCTATACCTCCACCTGTTCCATAAAAAACAACCGGATCTGAATTGGGAAAATCCAAAAGTAAGAGAAGAAATTTTCCAGAACATCAACTGGTGGCTTGATAAGGGATTAGGCGGTTTCCGCATTGATGCTATCATCAATATTAAAAAAGCGCTTCCATTCCATGATTATCCCAGTGACCGCAGCGATGGACTTTGTTCCGTCTCCAATATGCTGAAAGAATCTCAGGGAATCGGTGATTTCCTGCAAGAAATGAAAAATCGTACTTTTGATAAGTATGATGCCTTTACAGTGGGTGAAGTGTTTGATGCCAAGCCGGAAGAGCTTGTGGATTTTATAGGTGAAAACGGACATTTTTCTACTATGTTCGACTTTAGCACCACATGTTTCGGGAAAAGCCCCAAGGGGTGGTATGACTGCCAGCAGATCACACCGGAAGACTATAAAGCATGCTGCTTTTCTTCCCAGCGAAAAGTTCAGGATATCGGATTTTTAGCCAATGTCATCGAAAACCATGATGAGCCTCGTGGCGTCAGTCATTATATTCCGGAAGGGGATGTAAATGACACTAGCAAAAAGATGCTTGCCACGGTCACACTGATGCTCCGCGGAATCCCTTTTTTATATCAGGGACAAGAGCTGGGTATGGAAAATATGCCCTTTGAATCCATTGAAGATATCAATGATGTGAATACGCTGGATGAGTATAAAACAGCCAAAGCTGCAGGGCTTTCAGATGAAGCTGCCTTAAAAGCAGTCCTTCGCTACAGCCGGGATAACGCCCGCACACCGATGCAGTGGTCCGACCAGCCATCTGCCGGCTTCACCAGCGGTACCCCATGGCTTAAAGTAAACCCAAATTATACAAGGATAAATGCCGCATCGCAGATCCATGATGAAAACTCCGTCTTCTCTTATTATAAAGCATTGATCTCCCTGCGCAAAAACCCGCTCTACAAAGACACCCTTGTGTACGGCCAGACGGTTCCTTATCTGGAAAGCCAAAAAAATCTTATGGCATTTTTCCGCAAAGGTGAAAAACAGTCCCTCCTCATCCTTGCCAATTTCCAAAATGAGCCTCAGGAAGTTCTTCTGCCAGAAGAAAACTACCAGATATTAATCAACAACTGTCCGCAGCTGGAACAACAGGAGCATTCTCTCAAACTGCAGGGATACCAAGCCGTTGTACTGGCTCTGGGTGTTTAAAATTTAAATTTTTCTTCGTAACTATTCGCGCCACCTTACGAATAGTTACCTTCCTTCTTTAAATACCCGCATCATTTCCCGCGTTAGGCTGATTCCGTCATCTTCCGGAATCTCCTCGCGGGTACACCACTGGGCAACGGAAAGCTCATTTTCATCCAGACGGATCGTTTCTTCTCCATCAAGCTCTGCATAGAACCCCATCAAAAGCGTATCAGAAAAAGACCAGGGCTGGCTTTTATAATAGTGCAGATTTTTCACGTTCAGCCCAACCTCTTCCATCACTTCTCTCTTAACTGTTTCTTCTATCGTCTCCCCGATTTCTGCAAATCCTGCGATTAATGCATAACGTTTAAAAGCACGACCTGCATATTTTGTCAACAGAAGCTTATCTTGATGTACCACACCAACAATAACCGCCGGACATATTTTAGGATATTCAACCTGTCCACAGGCTGTGCAATGCATCATCCGCTCTTCTTCACTATGTATGAGAGGATGTCCGCAGCGGGGACAAAACTTTCTGCTGGAATACCAGTTAGACAGTTGCATTCCCGTCACACCGGCAAAGGCCAGATCAAGAGATGAAGCTGTACGCATCCGTTCAATCTTCTCCCAGCCATACGCAGGGAACTTTTCGGAAAGCTTTTCATTTAGCCCTGCCCCATATGGATCTCGGAAAAGGAAAAACTTTTTCTCATCTATTCGGAATAAATACGTTTCATGACCTTTCAGCTCAGGAAACTGTCCGGTCACTTCTTCATAAGTGAGAAAAATGAGCTGATCCTCCTCACATTTCACAAAAATCTCTCTTCCGCGGTAACAAAGGACTATACTGTCCGGATCCGGCTTTTCTTTACAGTATTCATTATGGAACCGGTTTACTCCGATATCTTGAATCATATCTGCCTCCTACATTAATAAGCGCTGCAAGGTCTCTCCAAATGATATCTCATCTTCGGCAATACCCTGCAGCTCTTCATTCTTACTATCCGTATTCGTAACTATTCAGACTCTCCCTAAATGTTCGCAAAACTACACGTCAAGTCGTGCTTACCCGTTGCTGCGCGACTCATTTCGCTCAATTCCAAACAAAGCCCTCAGCAATGCTTTGACCTACTTCCTGCGGCGTCTTTAATTCTTGGGAACGGAGCTGTTCTGCTTCAGATCGGTACTCTTTTACCTCAACGCAGAAGCAGCGATAATCCCCTACTACATAGCAGTAGATATTCCGATACTCTAAAGATGTGTCATCCACCAGAAGGATATAAAGATAATCTTTTGCGTTCGTATACACTGCACTGGCACTGATCTGAGCATTTACATTGCTGTAGAGGAGATTGTTAGTCAGCATATCGCGCAGCTGCTCATATTCTAAGACAGAATAATTCGTATCCATATAACTGCAGGACACGGTTGAGGTATCATCGGACTCTAACATTCCATCTTGTTTGTATACAGACTTGTCAGCGGTACTGGAATCGCTGTCCACGGACCAACCTGCTTCCACTGTGTAATTTCCTGTCGCCTTCTCAACGGCCTCTGCATTTTCTTCCATCGTGTATACATCCTGTATACCTGCTGACTCATCGGAGAATTCCTCAGACCAGTTTCCCGTATCATCTAAATACGTAACAGACTCCTCTGCAAACGCTGTCATTCCTGCGCCTGACCCAAAGGATAAGAATATGCCAAATGCAATTGCCATACCAGCCACAACATTTCTTCGTATATGATTGATTCTTTGTCTCATAATTTCGTCTCCCGGATCAATTACTTTTCTTCTTACAGTATAATAGGAAAGTATCAATTTGTCACTAAATGATTTTCTTAATTTTCTTAAAGAAAAAGATAACATTTCTGAATAGTTAAAGTTATCCTTTTTTATTTCCAATATAAATACCCCTCTTATAGCCACAGCATATAACTGTCTGCCATAAAAGGGGTATATAAAATACTGGATGATTAAAAAATCCCTTTAAATCTCCACTACTTCGCGTAATCTACCGCTCTACTTTCGCGGATCACGCTGATCTTAATCTGTCCCGGATATTCCAATTCTGCTTCGATCTGTTTTGCAATATCTCTTGCCAACAGAACCATGTCTGCATCGCTTACCTGATCCGGAACTACCATTACCCGAATTTCTCTACCTGCCTGAATAGCAAATGATTTCTCAACACCTTTAAAGGTATTTGTAATATCTTCCAACTGTTTTAATCTGTTTGTATATGTTTCTAGCGTCTCACGTCTGGCACCCGGACGAGCTGCAGAAATCGTATCAGCAGCTTGTACGATACATGCGATCAGTGATTCCGCTTCAACATCGCCATGGTGGGATTCAACCGCATTGATGACAATAGGCGACTCCTTATACTTTCTACAAAGATCCGCACCAATCTGGATGTGGGAGCCCTCAATTTCATGGTCGATGGACTTGCCAATATCATGCAACAATCCAGCACGCTTAGCCATACGCACATCAACACCAATCTCACCGGCAAGCAATCCGGCAAGCTGCGCCACCTCAATGGAATGCTTCAGGGCATTCTGGCCATAGCTTGTTCTGTATTTCATTCTACCAAGCAAACGTACTAATTCAGGATGGATACCATGAACACCTACCTCAAGAGTAGCTGCCTCTCCTTCCTCACGGATTATTGTTTCAACCTCTTTTTGTGCTTTTTCTACCATCTCTTCAATTCTGGCCGGATGGATTCTGCCATCGACAATCAGTTTTTCAAGTGCAATCCTTGCAACTTCTCGTCGAATTGGATCAAAGCCTGACAAAATGACTGCTTCCGGAGTATCATCAATAATCAGGTCGACACCAGTCAGTGTTTCAAGGGTACGGATGTTTCTTCCCTCTCGTCCGATGATTCTGCCCTTCATTTCATCATTTGGCAGTTGTACTACAGAAATCGTAGTCTCTGCAACGTGATCAGCAGCACATTTCTGGATTGCTGTAACCACATATTCTTTTGCTTTTTTGTTAGCATCTTCTTTTGCTCTGCTTTCCAGCTCTTTATAAAGCTTAGCAGTGTCAATTTTTACTTCATCTTCAACAGTTTTTAAAAGATATTCTTTTGCTTGTTCAGAGGTAAGTCCTGAGATTCTTTCGAGTTCCTGAATTCTTTGTCCGCGAAGTGATTCTACTTCTGCGTTCTTTTTCCTTAACTCTTCTTCCTTAGCTGTAAGACTTGATTCCCTGCGTTCCAGAGATTCTGCTTTCTTATCAACGCTTTCTTCTTTTGATAATACTCGCTTCTCGTAGCGCTGCAATTCTGTTCTGCGTTCTCTCGTCTCTTTTTCCAACTCATTCTTTGTCTTCAAAGATTCTTCCTTCGCTTCCAGAAGTGCTTCACGCTTCTTTGTCTCTGCAACCTTCAGCGCATCATCGATTATCTGTCTTGCCTTTTCCTCAGCACTGCCGAGCTTTGCTTCTACTACATTTTTCCTGTAATTTATAGCGACAAGAGCGGATACCGGAATAGCGATAATCAAAGTGATTACAACAGCAATAATAATCATTACTGTTCCAGGCACAGGAGCACCTCCTTATTCAATTTTCATTGTTCGTAAACAACACTACAATTTTATACTGTTTTGTTATTTATGTCAAGTAATTGTGCTCCTGTTTTGATATTTCCGGCTATTCATACAAATCATCACACCGGATCACCTTTTGTATGTCTGACATACGGTATCCTTTGCGCAGCAGGAAACGGCATATTTTTTCTGTCTCCTTTTTTTCTGCACCTTGTCCCGTATAGTGCTTTTTTTCCAGCCAGTACCGAATCTGCTCTGTCTCTTCCGGAAATTCGGATCGCTCGGCTGCTTCTTGAAAAGTCTCCCGTGATATTCCTTTTTTATAAAGCTCTTGCTCCAGCTGCCGCATGCTTTTGCTGTCCTTATGGCATTCCAGATAATTTACCGCATACCGCATGTCATCGATATAATGGAATTTTTTTACGTACGATACTGCCTCTTCAATGATATCTTCCGGATAAAAAAGAGATTCCAGCTTCTTTCGAAGCTGGTACTCTGTTCGGTCTGTTGACTGTAAGAAATGCATCGCACAAAGCTTGGATCTTTTTGGCAGAATCTCACGGAATATCCTTTCTATCTCTCTTTCTCCCAGATATCCCTCTTCCTTGATACCAAACTCCTCCAGCTCTTTTGCATAAAGGGGAAACATTGACTCATCTTCCAAAAGAACCAGATATCTTCCTCCGGTCAGTTTTTTTATTTCACAGATCTGTTTCATCAGTCAAAATCCATTTCTATTCTTCTGGATCTGCAGACGGAATTTTTCCTGAAACCATGTCCTCATCCCCATCTTCTGCCTCGATCAGCCCATAATGCTCACGTACTTTACGGTCCACTTCTTCCATGACTTCCGGATGTTCCTTTAAGTAAAGCTTTGCATTTTCACGGCCCTGTCCGATCTTCTCTCCCTGATATGCATACCAAGCGCCGCTTTTATTGATAATATTGTTATTTGCTGCCAGATCAAGGATATCTCCTTCCCGGGAAATACCTTTTCCGAACATAATGTCAAACTCTGCTTCTTTAAACGGCGGAGCGATCTTATTCTTAACTACCTTTACTCTGGTCCTGTTTCCGATCACTTCGCCGCTTTGCTTCAGCGCCTCGATCCGGCGTACATCCAGACGAATAGAGGAATAGAACTTCAGAGCACGTCCTCCTGTGGTGGTCTCCGGATTTCCAAACATGATGCCCACTTTTTCACGGAGCTGGTTGATAAAGATCACACTACAGTTTGACTTACTAATGACACCAGTCAGCTTCCTCAGTGCCTGAGACATAAGCCTTGCTTGAAGGCCAACGTGTGAATCACCCATATCGCCATCAATTTCCGCCTTCGGAACAAGTGCTGCTACTGAGTCCACAATAATAATGTCTACTGCACCGGAACGTACCATCGTCTCCGTGATCTCAAGGGCCTGCTCCCCATTATCCGGCTGGGAAATATATAAATTGTCAATATCAACACCGATATTTTGTGCATATACAGGATCTAACGCATGTTCCGCATCTATAAACCCTGCGATTCCGCCTCTCTTTTGCACTTCAGATACCATATGAAGGGCCACTGTAGTCTTACCGCTGGACTCCGGTCCGTATATCTCGATGATCCTTCCCTTTGGTATACCCCCAAGTCCAAGGGCAATATCAAGGCTCAAAGAACCTGTAGGGACAGTCTCTATATTCATATTTGCCCCTTTATCTCCAAGCTTCATAACGGAGCCTTTTCCAAACTGTTTTTCAATCTGCGCAAGCGCAGCATCCAATGCTTTTAACTTATCATCCTGTGCCATATCTGTTCTCCTTTACCGAACTTATGTTCGTATTCTTGTTTTATCCTAGTATAAATTTCATCAATTGTCAAGTCATTCTTTCTTGTTTCTTTTGTTTTGCCGTGTAAGAAGGACTTTGTGTGAGGTCTGCCGGAATACAATACTTCTTTTTGTTTTACTATAGTCTCATATTATCAGTAAATCTTTTCTTTGTCAAGTCACATTTTAGACGAATCAAATAAGTCCCCCACTTCAAATGCGCAGAGTATTAAGTGACGGGTGGGGACTTACTTGTATCAGGTGGGGCACAAGCCCCATCTGATACACTGCGAAGCAGTTATTCGGTTATGAGCAAGTAGCAAAGCGGATTGCGAACGTTTTCGTCGATTTTGAAAGTGTAAAGCACGAAAAATCGACGTAGGCTCATATGCAGAGCAACTCATTGTATGAGCCAAGGGACAAAAACTAAGGATGCTGCATTCTTTATCACAGATTCTGCAGCATCCCCAACTCTTAAACACCACTTTAAAGCAATATTTTTTTCACATCATTCATCATAACCACTACCATAAGCAGAAGTAAAAGCATCAGGCCGGCCAGATGGATCTTTGCTTCTGTCTCCGGATTAACACGCTTTTTACGTATAGCCTCAGCGATGAGAAACACCAGCCTTCCGCCATCCAGCGCAGGAATCGGCAACAAATTCATCACACCCAGATTTGCAGTAAGCAGGATCGCTATATTCAGCAAATTCAGCCAGATATAAAGAGTGCCTTCCGACTTGCTTTCCTCATACGTATCTCCGATGGCATCCACCACTCCCACAGGTCCTGACATATCATCCAATGATACATTGCCTTTCACCAGCATTTTCAAGCTCTGGAGAGTCGAATCAATCCAATAATATACTTCATATGCACTGTATTCCAAGGTCTGGATCACATTTGTCTTCTGCCGGTAATTCACACTTCCGGAAATCCCGTATTTATACCCTGCATCTGTCAGGATGGGTTCCACTGTCGTTTCATACGTTTTCCCATCCCGCTCGTATTCAAACACCACCGTCTCTCCGCTGTGGAAGTATGCATAATTGGAAAACTCACGATACAGCCGAATACGCTTACCATTCATTTTTGTAATCCGGTCCCCTGCCTGCAGTCCTGCTTCCTGCGCCGGGTAGCCCTCTGTCACACCTAATACAATGGGGACATCATATCCGATATTACCTACAATAAAGATAGAAAGCACAAAAGCCAGTAAAAAATTGAAGACTGGTCCGGCTGCCACTACGGAAATTCTCGCCCACACAGATTTGCTTCCAAAAGATCCTTCTCCCTCTTCCTCTCCATCTTCTCCAAGCATCATACAAGAACCGCCAAAGGGCAGCAGCTTCAAAGAATACTTTGTTCCGCCGGCATCAAAACTAAAAAGCCTCGGTCCCATGCCCAGCGAAAATTCCAAAACGATGATTCCATTTTTCTTTGCCAATAAAAAATGCCCTAATTCATGTATGATGATGATGACGCTGAAAATCAACAGCGCAATAATGATTTTCAATTTACCACCTGCCCTCAATTAATTCATAAACACTTTGTTCTGTATCAAGGATCTGCTGCACATCAGGATTTTCAATCACATGATGGGTATCCATACAGTAACGGATGATATCATAGATCTCTGTAAACTTTATACTGCGGTTTAAAAATTTACTGACTGCCCTTTCATTTGCCGCATTAAATACGGTAGGCATAGAGCCTCCCATCTTGGCAGCTTCAAATGCGTAAGCAAGCCCCTTAAACGTATCAAGATCAGGATCTTCAAAAGTAATTCTGCCAAGCTTTGCAAAATCGAGGCGCTCTCCTGCAAGGAAACGGCGGTGAGGATAATACAGCGCATATTGGATCGGAAGTTTCATATCCGGTGTCCCTAATTGGGCGATCACTGCGCCATCTGTGAACTGTACCATGGAATGGATCACGCTCTGGGGTTGGATCACCACTTGGATCTGGTCCAGTTCCGTGCCAAAGAGCCATCTTGCCTCCATGACTTCCAGACCTTTGTTTACCATACTGGCAGAATCTATGGTGATTTTCTGTCCCATGGCCCAATTGGGATGCTTTAACGCGTCTTCCAACTGCACATTTTGAAGTTCATCCCATGTTTTTCCCCGAAATGGCCCGCCGGATGCTGTCAGCAGAATTTTTTCAATTCTTTTACCCTCTTCCCCGTTTAAGGATTGGAAAATCGCACTGTGCTCACTGTCCACCGGGAGGATCTGCACGTGATGCTTTTTTGCAAGAGGCATAATAATATGCCCTGCCGTGACAAGGGTCTCTTTATTTGCTAACGCAATGTCTTTTCCCGCCTTTATTCCCTCAATAGTGGGCAGGATGCCGATCATTCCCACGATGGCAGTCACAAGAATCTGTGATTCCTCACAGACTGCTACTGCTTTCAGTCCATCCATGCCGGACAAAATCTCCACCGGAAGATCTGCAACAGCAATCCTCAACTGCTTTGCATCCTTTTCTTCCCAAACTGCAGCTATCCGCGGACGAAACTCGCGGATCTGCTGCTCCAACATTTTAATATTCCTGCCTGCTGCAAGTGCCGCAATACGGATATCCCCATTGGCTCTGGCTACTTCCAGCGTCTGTGTACCGATTGAACCTGTTGAACCCAGAATTGCAATTGTCTTCATCTGTACTTATTTCCTTTCCTATTGTCCCGTTATTATGGACAAAACATACTTGCGTATTTAAAATTTTCCCAAAAGGGCTTCTGCCAGATAGTAGATCACCGGTGAAATGAAGATCACACTGTCAAAGCGGTCCAGAATCCCCCCATGACCGGGAATCAATTTGCCATAATCTTTAATATCATGGTTTCTCTTGATTGCGGAAGCAGCCAGATCACCTACCATAGAAATCAATCCGCCTACAGCGCAGATAACCGCAAAGGATAAAACGTGGTTCGCTTCGCCGGTCATTCTCCCCGAAATAGCCGCAGCGTATATTGCACCCAGCAGCGCAGCTCCTACTACGCCGCCCACTGCGCCTTCTACTGATTTTTTCGGACTGAGCCTTGGTGACATCTTATGTTTTCCGAACAGCATTCCAACACAGTATGCACAGGTATCGCAGCCCCAGGATGATAAAAATATCAGCCAGACAAGGTATACGCCATTTTGCATCTGTCTCAGTTCATAAATGAAAGACAGCATCACTGCCACGTACAGTACTCCAAAAAATGTACCGGTTACCTGATCCGTCTTATAGCGCGGATAAGTGAATACGTAAACAGCCATCACCAAGACGAGGACTGCAATCACTACTTTCATAGTATATGCCGTATATCCGCAATATACCATGATATAATATACCGCGCATCCCAGATATCCCACTGCTGCCAGAGGGGAAAACTTCCTATCTTCAATACCCAGCGCCCTGTACAGCTCATTCAATCCTATAACGGAAATGATGAAGAGCGTCGCTGCAAGCACGGGGCCTCCCGAAATAATGACTGCAAGTGCGATAAGCACCAATATGATTCCGCTAATCAACCTTGTCCGAAACATATTTATTCCTCCTTGATGCCGCCGTATCTCCTTTCACGGCTATTGTACTTTTCAATGGCCTTTTTCAGGTCCTCTTTCGTAAACGCCGGCCAGGGGACATCTGTGAAATAAAACTCTGTGTAAGCCAGCTGCCACATCAAGTAATTGGACAGCCGCTGCTCCCCACTTGTACGGATCAGCAGGTCCGGATCCGGAACTCCTGCTGTATCAAGATATCCGGAAAATTTTTCTTCCGTAATATCTTCCGGAGCAAGTTTGCCGTCCCTGCAGTCAGCAGCAACTTTTCGAATCGCTCTTACGATCTCATCCCTGCTTCCGTAATTGATGGCGATCTGGAAATTCAGCCCGGTGTTGTCTTTCGAGGTTTCCACCAGCTGTTTTAAGCTCTCCTGCAGGTCCTGATCAAGCGCTGTAGGATCCCCCAGTACACGAACCTTCATATTATTGTCCCTTGCCGTTTTGATACAAGTTTTTGTATAACTCCTAAAAAGTTTCATCAGCGCATCCACTTCATCCTTGGAGCGCTTCCAATTTTCCGTCGAAAAAAGATAAACTGTGAGGTATTTGATACCCATATTGTATGCATCCTCACAGATCACCTCTAAATTTTTTGCGCCACGGACATGACCATAATTGCGGGGCATTCCTTTGCTTTTCGCCCAACGTCCGTTTCCGTCTAAAATAATTGCGACGTGCTGCGGAATCACCATAGCTCTTTCCTCCCAAAAAAAGGGGGCACATAATGCAGCCCCCACATATCTTATACCGTAAGAATCTCTTTTGATTTTTCTTCTACTGCCTTATCAATATCCTTGATATATTTATCCGTCATCTTCTGTACTTTTTCTTCCAGATCTTTGATCTCGTCCTCAGATACATCTGATTTGCCAAGTTTTTTCAAGTAATCATTTGCATCCCTGCGGATGTTGCGGACTGCCACTTTGCCAGCCTCACCTTTTTTCTTAATATCCTTTACAAGATCTTTTCTGCGCTCTTCCGTTAATTCCGGGAAAACCAGGCGGATAATACGACCGTCATTTGAAGGATTAATGCCGATATCAGAAGTCAGAATCGCTTTTTCAATAGCTTTCACCATAGAAGCTTCCCACGGCTGGATCTGAAGTACCCTCGGCTCCGGAACAGTGATGTTTCCAATCTGCTGAAGTGGTGTCGGTGTTCCGTAATAATCCACTTTGATTTTATTTAATACATTAGGATTTGCACGCCCAGCCCTTATTGTTGCAAACTCCTCGAGAAGGTTTTTGTAAGTCTTTGTCATCTTATCATCATATACTTTAATTCTTTCATCCATTTTTTCTTCCTCCTAAATTTACCTTTTCTGCCATACTGTCAGGGGATATTCGCAATCCGCTTCGCTACTTGATTCGGTTAAACTGTTACTTTCGTTCCATTCAAAGTACCGTTCACAGTATCGACAATACTATTTTCCTGATTCAGCCCAAAAACGAGCATCGGCATATGGTTCTCCATACACAGGATCGAAGCAGCCATATCGACAACGCCAAGCTTTTTATCAATAACCTCCTGAATGGATATCTCATCGTACTTCTTCGCATTGGGGTTATCCTTTGGATCGCTGTCATATACACCGTCAATGGACTTAGCAAGAAGGATCACATCCGCTTCAATCTCAATGGCGCGGAGTACCGTTGCCGTATCTGTAGAAAAATACGGATGACCCGTACCTCCTGCAAAGAACGTCACAACGCCGTCGGCAAAGCATTCTTTTACACGGTCTTTTGAAAACAGCTCCGTAAAAGCTCCGCACGCGAAAGGTGTCATAACTGTTGTTTTCATACCTATGGAACGGAAGATCTCTGAAACGTAGATACAATTCATCACTGTAGCAAGCATGCCGATCTGGTCTGCCTTTGTCCTGTCAATATTTTCACTGGAGCGTCCGCGCCAGAAATTCCCTCCTCCGATCACGATACCGATCTCCATGCCTTGATCCGACAGAGCTTTCACCTGCTTTGCCACTTTTACAACAGTGGGCTCATCAAAGCCTGTTTTCTTATCTCCAGCCAGTGCTTCGCCACTGAGCTTTAAAAGAACTCTTTTCATTATTTTTCTCCTTCATGTTTTATTGATTCAAGTATACCAGCAATCTACGGCAAAATCTACTAAAATTTATTGGACTTGCTTCTGCTTTTGTTTTCTCTGCATATTAAAATTGGACAGCTTCTTCATGCCGATGCTCAGGTACCTGAAAGTAGGCTCTGTGATAATAGCAAAGATGACAAGTAGCATCAGGCATTTCTTTGAAATACTGGTAATGGCAAAAATGTTGCTTACAAAAATCATGCAATAGATCAGTCCTGCCGCCATTCCAAACCAGAGAATCCAATGGTATTTCGTCATAGGAGATGCGATCTGGTAAAGGATCATAAGGCCTACAATGGCCAGAACGATGGTGCATGAAGTAGACACATCGTTGGAACTTACATTAAATTCCATGCAGAACAGGTATAAAGCACTGACTACCATAAAATCTGTCAGGCCGCCCGGCAGCGCTTTAAAGAGCACATTGCTGAGGAAATGGCCTTTGATCCGGTCTGTATTCTGTTCCAAAGACATTACAAATGCCGGAATACCAATGGTAAACATACTGATCAACGAGATCTGAGAAGGCTCCAATGGATAGTTGACCATCAGCAGGATGGAAAAGATGGACATAAACAGCGAAAAAATATTTTTCACCAGAAATAAACTGGCTGTCCTCTCGATATTATTGACCACTCGCCTTCCCTCTGCCACCACGGAGGGCATTTTAGAAAAATCTGACTCAAGCAGAACCAACTGTGCCACCTGTGCAGCGGCATCGCTGCCGGAAGCCATGGCGATACTGCAGTCGGCATCTTTCAGGGCAAGTACGTCATTTACACCGTCTCCTGTCATGGCCACGGTGTGCCCTTCCATTTTAAGGGCCGTCACAAGCTGGCGTTTCTGCGTCGGCGTCACACGTCCGAATATGGTATATTTTCCTGCTGCATCCCTAATCTCCGACTCGTCTACTAATGTAGATGCATCCACGTAAGATTCTGCATTTGCAATGCCGGCTTCTTTTGCTACCTCTGATACTGTTACAGGATTGTCACCTGAAATAACCTTGATCTCCACTCCCTGATTTGCAAAATATGCAAAGGTCTCTTTTGCATTTTCACGGATTGGGTTTGCCAAAAGGATCATGCCCATGGGCTCCACCGCTGCTGTAAGGGTGTTCCCATCCAGAGTACCAAGATATTTTGCAAACACAAGAACACGGTATCCCTGACTGCCCCAGCGCTCGATCTGCTGGGCATATTCCGGATACGTCTCCCTGAGGACAAACTCGGGGGCGCCCAGCACATAACTTGCGTCCTCAAAAACCGCCCCGCTGTATTTTGTAGCCGAAGAAAAAGGAAACACTTTTTCCGGGCGTTTGCCGCTTCTCTTTCGGAAATAATCCTTAATGGCCTTCATGGTCATGTTGTCAGTAGCCATAGCTGCTGCAAAATCACCTACAGCCATCTCAAGCTCTGCGGCCTCTTCCGCCGTAAAGGCTTCAGTTTCTGCTTCATAGGGCATTTCAGGTACCGAACCTTCTTCTTTCTCTTTTCGGAGAGGCAGCATCTTTTTTACTGTCATAGTATTGTCTGTGATCGTTCCTGTCTTATCCACACAGAGCACATCAACCCGTGCCAATGTCTCGATGCATTTCATGTTATGCACAAGTACTTTCTGCATAGCAAGGCGCATCACGCTCACCGCAAGGGCTACACTTGCAAGGAGATACAGCCCTTCCGGAATCATTCCGATAATAGCTGCAACGGTAGCCGTCACACTGTCTTTGAGTGAAGTGGCATTAATAAAATACTGTTGGCTGAATAATATGATACCAATAGGTATGATGATAATTCCGATGATCTTCACAAGTCTGTCGAGGGCGCGGATCATCTCGGAAACCTCTTCATCGTTCATGGCTTTTGCCTCCAGCGTAAGCTGTGAAACGTAAGACTCTTTCCCGACCTTTTCCACTCTTGCCCTGCACTGTCCCGATACTACAAAGCTTCCTGAAAGCAGAGAATCCCCTTCCTTTTTGGAGATCTGGTCTGCCTCACCTGTGATCAGCGATTCATTGACGAGGATCTCGCCTTCTTCTACCACTGCATCTGCAGGAATCTGGTTTCCGGCAGAAAAAAGGATAACATCATCAAGTACGATCTCTTCAGCCTGGATCACCTTTTCCTGTCCTTCCCGGACCACGGTAGATTTCGGCGCATTTAAAATACTTAAGTTATCCAGGACTTTCTTTGAACGCAGCTCCTGAATAATGCCGATCAGGGTATTTGCTATAATCACCGGCAGGAATGTCAAGTCCCGAAAAGAACCGACCGAGATCAACAGAATGGCAATGATAAAAAAGATTAAGTTAAAATAGGTAAAAATATTGCTGTAGATGATTTCTTTTTTGGATTTAGAAGGTGATTCAACTGCGTAATTCACCTCGCCTTGGGCAACCCGCTCCTGCACCTGCTGTTCCGTAAGGCCCATACGAAGCTCCGGTGAATACCGCTTCAGAGGGATAATATTATCCGGGATACGGTATTCCTCTGGTATCACCTTTGTTTTACTCATTTTCTGCCTGATTGCTTTGATACTTCTCCACAGGTCTTTGCTCTCTTTTGGAGGCTGATTTGTCTGATTCATTTCTTCAAGATTTTCCACAATACGAACCTCTTCCCGTAGGATCTATTCTTTCTTTCTGATTTTTTCTAAATCTTATCATACTTTACGTTGTTTTTTAACCCTTCAAATTCTGAAATTTTTTTAAATTATTCATTTCTTGTCACATGCCATGAATTCTGCTATACTTCTATATGATTTTTACGAACTTTAAAGGAGAGATATTCCATGAGTTTCCAATTGCAGAAAAAGTTGATGAATGTGTTTACTTTCTGGTATTTGCTGCGGCTGGACAAAACAATGTCAGCCAATCCTCAAAAGGCAAAAAAACAGCAGAACCGAAATGTACATAAATTGATGAAGAGCGCCTATGAGATTCCTTTCTACCGCAAACGTTTTGACGAAAACCATCTCACACCGGATGATTTCCACTGCAGTGAAGATCTCGCCAAGTTCCCGGTGCTCACAAAAGATGAGCTGCGTGTTTGGATGAAAGAACTGTACGACACACATCCAGAAGAACGGGACAGCTGGGATGCCACCAGCACAAGCGGTTCTACCGGCATTCCGCTCCGCCTTTACCAATCCCAAAGGGAACATGCCTGCGCCAACGCAAGCTGGATCCGTATTTTAATGTCCTTTGGCTATAATCCCTTTTTCGGAAAGATGGTCTCCTTTGAGTCAAGCTACCGTTCAGAGAAAAAGAGCCGTGATTCTTTTATCCAGAGATTCGGGATCCTGCAGCGTCGGATCCTCTCAGAGAAACGGTGTATCGGTGACGGTACGGCTGAAGTCATAAAGGAGCTGAATGATTATGCACCGGACCTGATCTGCCTTCGTAAAAACTGTATTGTCCGCATTGCCCTTTATGCACAGCAGCACAATCTTCAGATTAAAAAGCCAAAATGGTACATTCCCGTCAGCGAAATGGTGGATGATGTGACGCGAAATATCCTCGAAAAGACTTTTGGGCCAGGATTAGTGGATGCCTACGGAAGCGACGAGACCGGAAGCTGCATCATCAAGCGTCCCGGCAATGATTATTACGATATCTGCAATGATACCCATGTGGTCAATATTTATGATGACCAGAACCATTTAGCTGATACAGGAAAGGTGATCATCACACCACTTTATAAGACAGATTTCCCAATCATCAATTATGATATTGGGGACATCGCCTCTTCTTACGTAAAAGACGGCATCCGGTATGTGACAAAGATCCATGGGCGTCTTAACGACATGGTGAAACACGAAAACGGAGAGGACACCTCCGTCCTAGAGCTGAGGAAAATCCCCAACGGCATTACCGGCATAGCCCAATTCCGCTACGTGCAGGAGTCTTACCATGACTTGCGCGTGGAACTGGTACGCGATCCTCAGGACATGACCTACACCAATGAAGAGATCACTTCCTTTTTCCTGCAGCGCCTCACTCAGTTATATGGAGATGAGTTCAAGATCGATATTCGCTGGCTGGATGTGATCCCGCCCGATCCAAACGGAAAGCTCCGCTGTTTTGTCTGCAACGTGAAAGAATAGCAGGCATTTCATCTGCAGTATAAAAGAATAACGGATCTTTTGTTACCCTGAAATACGCAGTTCCACTGGAGGCATGTGCAATGTCAGAAACACAGAGTAAAAATGCCTTAAACAAAAAAGCATTTAAAGCAGGGATCTTTTATATCATTTCCCAGCTTTTCGTGCGCGGCATTACTTTTATCATGACACCGGTCTACACCCGGCTTTTGTCACAAGTACAATATAACCAGATCAAGATTTATGAATCCTGGCTATTGATTTTTGCCCCCATCATGTCCCTGTGCCTCTGGCGCAGCGTGGAGCGGGCAAAATACGATGTAAAGGAGCGGTTCAATGAGTACGTCTCCAGCGTCCAGACCCTCTCCTATCTTTCCATAAGCGGATTCTTTCTCTTGTTTTTAATATTTAAAGAACCTCTGGAGCGGATCTGCTCCATGACAGATTTTATGCTGTACATTGCATTTTTATATACTTATGCACATACCAGCATCTTCTATTTCCAGCGCCGTGAAAAGCAGATGATGCGGTACAAAGCCAGCACACTCTTCACTGCAGTAACGGTCATACCGGCTACACTCTTGTCCGTCCTGCTTATTTATATCGGCAAAAGTACCGGTCATGAAGATTCCCTTGTAGCCCTTCGTATTGCCGGATATTACATCCCTATGATTATCGGAGGTTTTTCTGCTGCTGCTATTATGATATGGCAGGGAAAAAAACTCGTGGACATAAGGTATTGGAAATATGCTCTCCGCTTCAGCCTTCCTTTGATTCCTGAAGTTCTCTCTATCCAGATCATGAATCAGGCTGACAAGCTGATGGTCACATCTTTAGTAGGCGACGTAAGCGGTTCTATTTTCGCCCTCGCCACTACAGTTTCCTACATCATCTGGATCTTGGAAGACTCCGTTTGGAATGCCTGGCTCCCCTGGATGTATGAAAAGATCTCCCGCGGTGAAGGTAAGGAGATCGAACACTATTGGAGTATCCTGATGCACGCCTTCGGAGTTATTTCCTGGCTTTTGGTGCTGTTTGCCCCTGAGATCATCATGATCCTGGGCGGAAAAAAATACGAAGCTGCGATTTTCCTGATCGCGCCTATGGTTACAGGAACACTGTTCCGGTTTTACAGCTATAGCTATACTGCGATCCAGAATTACTACAAAAAAACAAGTTTTGTAGCTGTTTCCACTGTTTCTGTCATGGTTCTGAATGTGATCTTAAACTATATTTTTATCCTGTTATTCGGTTATCGTGCCGCAGCTTACACTACTGCTTTTAGTTACCTTGTACTCATGTGTATGCAGGCTGTCATGGAAAAGAAACTCACAGGAGAGCAACTGATCCCTCTGGTAAAAACCCTTCGCATTTCCTGTTCTTATTTCTGCCTTTGCATGGTGACTATGCTTTTGTTCCGTGGCCCAATGTGGATCCGTTACGCCATTGCAGTATGTATGGTTCCGATCTGCCTGAAGTATTTTCTTCCGCAGATCAGGCTTGTCTTAAAAGCCATCAAAGCCCACGGCAAGAAGCACTAAGAACCAAGAGTCATAAAGTGAGTCTTTGCGTGCCCGCACGGGCACGCAAATGTATATCCCCTTCGCACACTCTCGCGACTTTATAAAGCGTCAAAAGGCTGCCCAAGGATATAGGAAATCTGATTCCTAACATCCCGGGCAGCCTTTTATTCTCTATGTTTCATATTTCATTCTTTTCTTATTCTACCGTGATCTTGATCTTTCCAAGGGCCTCATGGAGCTTGTCCACTGCCTTTTCCAGGGTTTCCCCCTTTGTGATCACATGGCCGATGCGGTGAGGACCCACGTGGAACTTCTTAACCGGATCTCCCACTTTGTAGTCAAACTGGATCTCATAAATATCTTCATCCGGTACGTTATGGTTCTCAATGGACTGGATGATTCCATCTTTATCGCTGCGCAGAAGCATACTGGCATTTGGTACACAGTGGTCTTGCGGGAAATCCACTTCTTCCCCAAGGGCAGCCAGAATCAATTTCTCGTAATAATCAAAACCGTAATAAATGGACACCAATTCAGCCAGACACGTAGCTCCGGAACGTCCTCCCAGCTCCAGCACATACGTCTTTTCATCCTTGAGGATAAAATCCGCATTGATGGCACAGTTATCCAGCCCCATGGCTTCCACTGCCCTTCGCAGCTGGACTTTCATATCTTCGATCACTTCAGGCTTTAAATTGTACGGTGCGAAATGCCCGATCGGCACGCCTGTATCTCCATGGAATACGTAATCACCGTGGGGAAGGATGAACTTTACTTCTCCATGATATACGAATGCCTGTGCTCCGAATTCTTCTCCCTCAATAAACTCTTCGATGATAAAATTCTCTTTTCTCGTTGTGGATTTTACAATATCACGGGCCGCCTCAAATTCCTCTTTGGCATTCACACGGATAATCCCGCGGCTTCCTGATGAATCGATTGCCTTAAAAATCAGCGGGAAGTTTAAATCCTTCGTTTTTTCATACATATCGTCTTCGAAAGAAATTTCACGGAACCTGGCTGTACGCACATGATGCTCCTCATATTTCTCTTTCATAAGGATCTTGTTGGACGCAACCTTTGCAGCCTCAAAGCTAAGCCCTGTAAGACCCAGCTCATCACAGACTTTTCCGATGGTGATAACGGCTACATCTGTACCTGCAGTCACAATACCATCCACCTTTTCCCTTTTTGCAACCTCAAGGATTTTTTCATAATCAACTGTATTCTCATAGCATACCTGATCAGCGATCTCAAACCCCGGATAGTTTCCCGGAATGCTGACAACTATAGTATAGATCCCCATTTCCTTCGCTTTTTTTATCAGCGGCACCTGATAGATGCCTGCCCCCATGATCATTAGTTTTTTCATGCGTCCTCCTCCTCTTTCTTTTGATGAACACAGCGTACAACAAATTGCGGGTTTTTACTCATACCCAAAAATATCCTTCCGACATACTCGCCGATCATGCCCATGAACAATAGATTGAGACCGGAGAAAAAACAGATTGCTGCCATCATGGAAGGCCAGCCGATGTATGTTGCCGGACGTACCAATTTTAATATAACCACTGCAACAGCTCCCAGCAATCCAAGGAAAGAAAAGAAGAATCCCGCATACATGGACAGCTGCAAAGGCACAATGGAAAATCCTAAAATATTAGACCAAAGCTTGACCAATTTCTTAAATGTGTAATTGGAAGTCCCCACCTCCCGATCAAAATGCTGGATGGGAACAGAACTGATATTTCTTGTAGTCCGCAGGAATAGTCCCTGCAAATGAGTGTAAGCGCTCTTGTATTCGACGGCGTAATCCCTGACGAAACGTTTTATTACCCAAAAACTGGACGTTTTCAGATCCTTGGGTTTTTTAAGCAGGATCCTCACGGACAGGTAGTTGATATAACTGCCGAAATTACGGAATTTGCTATGTTTTTTATGGGGATAATAACCATATACGATATCAAATCCTTTATCGAATTCCTCCAGTAGAAAGTGAAGCTGGGACGGATGGGTCTGCATATCATCATCCATGGCAATAAATGCGTCTCCGGAAGCATAATTCAGCCCTGCCATCACTGCATTGTGCTGTCCGGCATTTTTTGCCAGCTCGATCACTTTCACGCAAGGGTAGTCCCGCACCAAAGAGAGAAGGGCCGCCATTGTCTCCCCTCCATCCGGTGAACAGTCATCCACTAAAACAAATTCATATTCTTTTCGTCCCATTCGATCCATCTCCTGCATCGAAAGCTCTACGACTTTCCGTATGGTCTTCGATGACTTATAGCATGGAATGACAAATGAATAAAGCACGCTTTTCCCTCCAAACTGTTATTGCTTCGCTGCTTTCTTCTTTCTCTTTTTCAGCAGCCATGAAATAAAGCATAATACAATCAATACTACCACTGCACCCGGCATTATGACAAGAGCATATTTCACACCCGGAATCTCAAAGGTCAATTTTATAGTGTGGTCACCGGCTTCCAGCGGAAGGGCCATGTACATATAATTTGCCTGAAGCAATTCTGTCTCTTCACCGTCTACATAAGCTTTCCATCCATTTTGGTATGGGATACTGAGCACCAAGGTCTTCTCCTGATTCAAGGAAATAGTCCCTGTGACCTCATTTGTCCCTACCTCGATGTTTTCCAAGACGTTTTCTGTAAGTTTTTCTGTATAATCTGCCAGATTATCCATTGGCTGGCTGTAAATTTCCAGACTGTCAAACTGGATCGTCCCCTCACGTCCCATTATAACAGTACAGGAAGTGATGGCATCCTCATGGTAACCCAGATTGAATACAAAATCCTTTTGTCCTGTTTTATAGCGGTAATCGTCCGGCACAAAACTGTACGTATACTTGCTGCCCTCAGACATTATGGTCAATTTGATGGGTTCTTCGGACATATCACCTTCCAATAAAGCATTTTTCAGCACAAGATACGTCTCGGCATTCTCCTCTCCGGAGAAATACAGCGTCAATTTAAAGCTTCCCTCTTCAGCAGAAGTATAACTGGTATCTACGCCATCACCTGCAATCAAGGCATGGTCTTCCAATTGTGCCCCATCCTCTTCTTTTGAAAGTATCGGCAGCGTTTTTCCTGATATTACGGCATCACTATTTCCCGTATCTTCTGATGCACTGAGAAGGACTTTCTGCATGAGGACTTCCTGACGTTCCAGCACATCATACTGCTCCAATTCTTCTTCAGAAACAGCCTCCTCATAAGTATAGCCCAGAGGAAGCGCATACTTATTCTCATAAACAGTGGTTTCTTTGTCGTTCACCGTGGTTTTTAAGATCTCTTCACTTCCATATGCCAAAGGCTTTTTCGGGTTCTCATAAGTGGCATAATATTTTACAGAAGCCAGATTATTTAAAAAGGTACGGTTGCCCATGCCAAGGAGCTGGGTGATGCTGTAATCCGTACTTCCCATCATCTCCAGATACTCCATAATGTTTCCATTAAAAGTACTGCAGATATTGGTATTGCTGTTATAATCCAGCAGGAAGGGAGCATTACTGTTGTAATACTTCAGATAAGGCACGGCACAACGGTAAAAGCTGTCATCTCCCACTTCCTCAACTGCAGCGAGAGGCGTATCAATTACCTCTTCCAATGCCGTATCTGCCGGCGCATATCCCCGAATCCTTCCCTCCATATGAAAAAGGGAATATCCCTGATAAAAGACTAAAACCGCCGTCAGAACCAGCATGAGGCATTTTTTACCTGCTAAAGTAACCTTTTTATATCCTTCCTGACAGATAAGAAGTACAGCAAAAGTAAGAACCAGCAGAACAAAGCCGATCTGTGCGAATATTGTACTCTTATACTTTGCAAAAAATGCAAGAAAACCATATAAGAGGACCACGCCACCGCAAATCTGCATTTCACGTTTTTCCATGCGGCACATGTCTCTGTAACAATCTGCCACAAGAAAAGCAACGAGAAATGATGCCATATAACACCAACGGTTAATGGGCGTACTAAACCCGCTGAATATAAAGCCAAACACCGGAAACGCCATGAAAATCAGTACAACAAAGGAAAATATCTTTAATTCTTTCCTACCTTTTCGCAAAAACAAAAATACGACTGCAATCAGGGCGATGGGCAAAAATCCAAGCTTCAGCCATTCTCCCGGAGAGTTGGCCGTTGTGATAAAGGTCAAAAAGCAGCTGAGCAGCCACTCTGCCCGGTAAAAAAGCATGGATGGCATTTTGATCACTGCACTGCTGGTACGCCCAGAACCTAAATACATGCCAAATGTTGTGACAAGCACAATACAGGACATTGCCACACCCAGAAGATAGGAGCCACAGATCACAGCTGTTCTGGAAAAGAAATTTTTCACTGTCTTCTTGCCTTTTTCCTTTTGGCAGAAAAAACGTACCAAGAAATATACGCCCATAGCAATGGTATTCATATATAAAAAGTAATAATTGCTAAAAAGAGAAATCGCTACAAAAATCGTACAAAGGTACCATCTTTTTTTCCGTATGATCTCTTCCATGGAAAGGATCAGCAATGGCAGCATGATCATAGGGATCATAAACATGGTGTGCATCGATCCACCATACAAAGCAAAGCCACAGATCACATATACGGCACTGGCCAAAAAAGTGGAAAAATAATCCTTTTTGAAATACAGGCAGAAAATCGACATGGAAACTCCTGCCAGATAAAAGCGCAGGACTGTGACCAGATTATATGCAAATTCCATATGGGATTCATCAAACAGCGCATAGATAAAATACAGCGGTTCTAAGCTGTAGGTGATCTCTGTTCCCAGCCCAATGCTGAAATCATACATTGGCAGCTGGAAATTCCCACTTAAAATGTTTGCAAACAATTCTTTTATATAGCGTGAAAAATAAATGATCCTCGGAAAATACTGTGAAACACCATCTCCATTGATAATAAAAGAAGTCCCTGTCCGTGCAAATTCAAAAAATGTCAAAAACAGCAAAAAGGAAAAAGCAGCCGTATAGACCAGAAAATAAAATGCTGTCTTATGCTTTACCTTTTGCTGTACGAACCTGCTCAAAGAAGCGTACAGCCTGCTGCATACCTGAAAACCAAAAATGCATACATAAAGAAGCAAAATACAGATTCCCGCAACGAGAAGTGTCTTCGGTATACTGTCACCCACGATTCCTCTCTTCATATGCAGCCCAAACATCAGGACTGCATACACTCCAAATACGGGTTCTATTACGGAGCATGCAAAATCTACATGTTTAAAGCGAAGGGTTAATTCTGAAAGCCCTTCTGACATCAGGTATAAAACGTATGCCGGTAGGAATGATACGATCACCCTGCAGAGATCCTGTGCGGGTGTCCTGTAAAGCAATACGGAAACAATTGTGGCAACAGCCGTAACAACAGCTATCTTCCCCTGAAATCCCGGTTTTTTATCTTCAAGATACATTCCGAACAGGAAAAAAGCAAAATACGGGATTCCTGAAACGCTGGGCTGTACATCAGATCCCAGCAAGGCAGCCATAAAAGCATAAGATTCTGTCTGGGACCTCAAAAAAGCACAAAGCAAGCAAAAAAATCCCACCACTGCCATCTTTTTTTTGTTTGATGACAATTTATGCACGAAATTCTCAAATCCCCATATAAACAGCAAGGCCATCGTCAAGGACAAGAACACTGCTGCTACAGATGGTACGCAGAAGAATGAAAGCACATCAGCCAATACGGCAATGATTGCTTCTTTCTTTTGGGACAGGCCAGAACCGCTTAATACATTACAGGCCTCATTTACAAAAGACAGCAGGAAGAAATAAACAAAATACCTTCCAGCTTCTTTTAACAACCATTTTTTACGATACTCTTCTGAGTTCAGCCTGCAAAGGCTGTTGTACCGGTATCCCAGACGAAGGAAAAAACCGGGTACAAATACGATATACAAAGCCATATTTACTCTGTTTACAAGCTCCGTCTGTGCCTTACCGCTGACAAGAAGCTGCATCGCGAGAAAAAGAGCAAAACACAAAAATACAAAAAAATTCATCTCCCGATCGCAGCGGTTCTGTCTGATCGTTGTTACTTTTTTCATCTTAAAAACAAAAATCCTTTCTATTGCATAGCATGATATGCTAAATACCCAGCATTCTCGTTGCGATCTGGAAATAAATCACCAGAGAAACCGCATCTACAATGGTGGTGATAAAGGGACTGGCCATAACTGCCGGGTCAAATCCGATCTGCTTTGCCAGCATCGGAAGGACGCATCCCACGATCTTGGCAACAATAACAGTGACTACCATGGTAAGGCAAACGATTATTGCCACTTGCATGCCAACATGATCCAGAATAAGCAGTTTAGCAAAATTTACAATTGACAAGGTAACGCCGCAAAGCACAGCCACCCGTATCTCTTTCCACATAACACGGAAAATATCACGGAATTCCACTTCTCCCAGTGAAATACTTCGGATAATCGTGACAGATGCCTGACCGCCGGCATTTCCACCGGTATCCATAAACATAGGGATATACATAGTAAGTACAGCGTAGGATGCCAGTGCACTTTCATATCCCTGAATGATCTTGCTGGTAAAAGTCGCAGAGATCATAAGAAACAGCAGCCAGGGGATACGTTTGCGGAATGTCTCGATTACCGATGTTTTCATATACGGCTTATCCGTTGGGGTGATAGCCGCCATCATTTCGATATCCTCTGTTGCCTCCTGCTCGATGATATCCATGACGTCATCAACGGTGATGATACCCACCAGACGGTTCTCGCTGTCCACTACAGGCATGGCATCGAAATCGTATTTCTGGAACTGTCTTGCCACTTCCTCCTGGTCCATCCTGGTACTGATGGTGATGACATTTTCCTCCATGAGGTCGCCGATCTTTGCGTTGGCATCACTTAAAAGGAGCATCCTTAAGGAGATCGTTCCTTTGATCTTTCTGTGCTGGTTTGTCACATAACAGGTATTGATAGTCTCTTTATCGATCCCGACACGGCGGATCCGCTCAATGGCCTGCTCCACCGTGTATCCCTCTTTCAGGTCTACAAACTCCACCGTCATGATACTTCCGGCGGAATCCTCCGGATACTGGAGCAAGTGGTTAATATCACGTCTTGTTTCAGGGGTAGTCTGGGTCAAAAGACGTTTTACCACATTTGCCGGCATCTCTTCCATCAAGTCTGCAGCATCGTCTGCAAACAGATTATCAATGATGGTAGCTGCCTCTCGGTCTGTCAAAGATGTAATGATCGTCTGTTCTACTTCAATTGGCAAGAAAGAAAATACATCTGCCGCAATGGATTTTGGAAGCATACGGAAAACTTTGATCAGTTCCGTACCCGGAAGCTCCAATTCCTCCAGCATGGCCGCAATATCTGCCTCATTCATTTCCAAAACTTCGTTGCGGATCTTTGCATATTGCTTATGTTCGATGTACTCCCTCATTTTTTCGATTTCTAACATAGCAAACCTCCTTATATGTAGTTTTTATGAATGGATTAGGTAAAGGAACATCTGACGTATTTAACGATTTGCTTTCTTTCATAAAAACCACCACCTTTCTTTGCTATGATAGATTCGTCTATTTAGCTATTTTTTTGCGAAACTTTCTTATGATCCATGCTGCTGATGCACCGCACAAAGCACCTGTCAATGCCCCGCAGATCACGTCAGTAGGGTAATGGATCCCCACATATAGCCGTGTGAAAGCCATAAGGAACGCAAATGCCAGCACAGCCCATCTGCCCCGGCTTCCTTTCATGGTGCAAAAAACTGCAACCGCCGCTGCAAAAGAGCTGCCTGCATGTCCGGACGGAAAAGAAAAATCTGTCGCCTTTTTTGTCAATAGCACCAGACCGTCGACCACTTCATATGGCCTTGTCCTGGCAAACAATCGTTTTAAACAGACATTGTTCACAGCCAGTGAGAATACCAGACCTAAAAGTCCTGCCGCACCTGCCCATCTCGTCTTTTTAAAACAGAGAAGGATGAGACAGAGCAAGATCCAGATAAATCCAATATTTCCAAGCTTCGTGATCCGGATCATGACAGGCGAGAGCCAATCTGCCCTTAAATTGTCCTGTATCCAGAGAAGTATATTGCCATCAAGTGCCAATAAAGTTTCTAACATTCACTTTCCTCCTATAATCGCAACTTTTATTTTAACTCATAACAAACTCTTCCGCAAGTAAAATGTAAAAGACTGCTGCTCCTTCGACACTACTGTCTAAAGAACAACAGTCTTCTTTTTTCATATCACACGGTCACTGCCAGATAGGATTACAGATACGCTTCGATCTGCTCTCTCGTAGGCAGGGAAGCAATGGCTCCCTTTGTCTGTACACAGATAAATCCAGATACATTTCCGTATTCGATGGCTTTCTGGATCTTCTCTTCGCTGAGATCATTCACGGACTCAACCCCCTGAATTCTCAGTTTTGACAAAAATCCACCCCAGAATGCATCGCCGGCACCTGTGGCATCCACTGCCTTTGCTTTTCTTCCCTTCACTTCTATGGTCTTGCCCTGATAATATGCACGAGCACCAGCTGCACCAAGTGTCAAGATCACTACGGCAATATTGTATTTTTCCATCAGCTCAAACAAATGCGCTTCGCCGCCTACCATATCAACCTCTTCTTCAGAGATCTTTAAGAAATCCACATACTGGAGAACATCCATCACGCTTGCGGTACATGCATCCAGATCATCATCCCACATAACATTGCGGTAATTTACGTCAAAGCTGACCAGTTTCCCTTTTTCATGGGCAAGCCTCATGGCCTTCACGGTAGCCTCGGCTTCCGGATGTGCGGATAAAGAGCAGGAACCTGCATGGATGATCACAGATTCATCGATATCTGCCTCTTTCACCTCTGACTCCTGAAGCATAGTGTCAGCTCCCGGTTTTCTTGCAAATGTAAATTTGCGTTCGCCGTCCTCTTCAAGTGTGACGAAAGCCATCGTAGTCACTGCTTCTTTGCAGTACTCAGGGCAGGCTGCTTTTACGTTGTGTTCCTTCAGCGTGTCCATCAGAAAATGTCCGAAATCATCATCTCCTACTTTGCAGCACATGCTTACGGACAATCCGTTTTTCGCTACAGCGATCGCTGCATTTGCAGGTGCGCCTCCCGCCTTCCTTATATAGCTGGCCGGCTCGCTGCCCGGAATAAAATCAATGAGCATTTCCCCAATACTATAAACATCTATCATAGTTTTTTCCTCCCAGGAGTTTTTTATTCTTCTTCAGCTGTAAGATCCGTCATAAAATCATCGAGAGCAGTGGTATCCACAGTATATGTTGGCTTTTCAATCTCAGATGCATCTTTTGTGGTCACTCCATTGTAAACAGAAACCCCTACCCACGCTACCAGCACCAGTCCAACCAGATACATGCCTAACTTTGTAGCCATCCACTGTCTTTTCTCTTTTTTGATGATCTTTGCGCGATTCCGTTTTTCTTCTTTATAACGATCAACTTTTGCCTGACTCATGTGTATATCTCTCCTTTTAAATTGCAAATTTTCCTACTAAACAGTATACACGATTCTCCCGGAATTTCAATCTTTTTTTACGGACGCGCCCTGCTGCCAAGTTTTCCTTAGTGGTTAATGACTTTTGACTCTGGCATCATCTCTATGATGTTTGGAGCATAAGATGCCATACGGATTGTTTCGTGCTTCGCACCCTCACAATCCTGACATTATTTTTATATGGTAATAATGATCCCCCCATCATTGGCGTACATGGAAGAAATTCCTGCAGTATCCAGAAAGATCACATCTTTTACCTTTATTTTCTGAAGGATGGCATCCCGTACCATCTGTCCCCGTTCAAAGCAATTGCAATGCGAGATAGCCAGAATCTTCTCTTCCGGCTTTTCTACCTGATTGGTTACATATTCTACCATTTTTACGAGCGCTTTATTGATACCTCTCGCCTGATCCAGCTGGATGATGGTTCCCTCCGGGGTAGATCCCATCACAGGTTTGATCTTTAAGGCAGAAGCTACGAATGCTTTAATATTGCTGAGACGTCCGTTTTTGCGGAGTGTCTCCAGGTTTTCCAGAACAAAATACGTGTTTTGTCCATCAATATAGTCTTCTACAGTCTCTACAAGTTTCTCAAATTCCATTCCGGCAGCTTCACATTCCTGAATCTTCTCCGTGATCAATGTCTCACCGATGGAAGCCGACCTGGAATTAAAAATATGGATCTTCATGTCCGGCCTTTCTTCCAGAACCAGATCTTTCGCCAAAACTGCGCTGTTGTATGAACCGGAGAGCTCCGCGGAAAGGGTAACTGCGTAAGCACGCTTTTCACTTTTCTCGAAAGCTTCTTTATAATAATCAGGAGAAGGGCAGGCTGACTTCGGACAATTGGGGCTGTCAGCAATCTTTTTCAAAAAATCTGCCTGGTCAAAAGTATCATCATCTACAAAAGAATACTGATCCACCTGCATAGTCAGCGGTGCCGGTATGACTCTCTCATCTTTTTTCATTTCATCTGTGCGTTCTCCGCAGCTGTCCATCACGATAACGTAATCCATAACAACCTCCTGTATAAAAGCAAACTTTCCAAAATGTTTTTTATAATTTTAAGATATAGTTTTCAATACTATATTGTAATAGAATTACTATAACACATCTGCCTATCCTTGAAAAGGATAAATTAAATTATTTTCGCGTTGTCAAATTTCTCCTTTTTCCTGTATAATATCTGGGTGGCTGCCTTGTATCAAGGATTCAAAAATATTCAGGGCAAGTCCAGTTATTTTTTATTCCATAAGGAGGTACTCGCCTTGCGTTCCTACCAGATTCAGGACATCCGGGATTTTATGAAAAAATTATTGCTAGGTGAAACTTTTGACACCTTTCTTTTATCAGAGGCCTCTCTCACAACATTTGCCTCTTTTCACATTGACGGTACCTTTCATCCGGAGTTTTTTGGAAGTGATGAGGCTGAACAGCTTACGGTGGAAAACTGCGGTTATCCTCTCTGGAAACGTGTCCGTCCGCTCTTTTTTGAACTTACCAAAGGAAAAAATACACCGTTACATTTCCGGATCGTGCTCCGCCTTGCGCCGCACAACGTAGAAGCTTTAATATCCGGCTCCGGCATTGATATCCAGCCTTCCGATGTGGACGGGCTTTTCCTCAATATCCATTATGACGGTACACTTTTAACCTGTATCAGCGGAACCTCCCTTCGCTTCTTTTCTCTCGACAAATCATTGGAGCATGCATGGGATCTCATGCTGGAAAAATTCTTCCGCCAAAAGGAAATTCCTTTTTGTTAGCACTCATTTCGATTGAGTGCTAATTTTTTCTTGACTTTTTGTTATAGGGGTATTAGAATAGGTGGAAATGATAAATCAGATAAAGGAGTTGTTGCTACATGAGCAAGAAAACAGGAAGTCTTTCCATTAACAGCGAAAACATTTTCCCGATCATAAAAAAATGGCTTTATTCAGACCATGACATCTTTTTCCGTGAACTGATCTCCAATGGCTGCGATGCTATCACAAAGCTGGATAAGCTGGAAATGATGGGCGAGTATACATTTCCGGAAAACCATAAGAAGAAAATCGAGGTCATTGTAAATCCAGAAGAAAAAACTTTGAAATTCATCGATAACGGCCTTGGCATGACAGCAGATGAAGTAGAAGAATACATCACACAGATCGCATTTTCAGGTGCCACCGATTTCCTTGAAAAATACAAAGACAAGACTACAGAAGATGATATTATCGGCCACTTTGGACTCGGTTTCTATTCCGCATTCATGGTTGCAGATGAAGTGCATATTGATACACTCTCCTACAAAAAAGATGCCGCCCCTGTCCATTGGGAATGTGACGGCGGCACAGAATACTCCATGGAGGAAGGAAGCCGCACCGAGGTAGGTACTGAGATCACCCTTTTCCTCTCTGAGGATTCCCTTGAGTTTGCAAATGAATACCGTGCCCGTGAAGTCATTGAAAAATACTGTTCTTTCATGCCGGTAGAAATTTTCCTCTCAAAGGCAAATGCAGAACAGCAATATGAGACCATTGATGAATCTGAGCTCCGTGAGGATGATGTGGTGGTTGAACGCATCCATGAAGATGCAAAGACGGAGGAGAAGGAAAACGAAAACGGCGAAAAAGAAGTCGTTGAGATCTCTCCTGCCCGTGACCGTGTTAAGATCAACAAACGTCCCGTATCTTTAAGTGATACCCATCCTCTTTGGGCAAAACATCCCAATGACTGCACCGATGAGGAATACAAAGAATTCTACCGCAAAGTATTTTTGGACTACAAGGAGCCGCTGTTCTGGATTCATCTGAATATGGACTATCCGTTCAACTTAAAAGGTATCCTGTACTTCCCGAAGATCAACACGGAGTACGATTCTATTGAAGGCACCATCAAGCTTTACAACAATCAGGTATTCATCGCCGACAACATCAAAGAAGTCATTCCTGAGTTTTTGATGCTGCTCAAAGGCGTGATCGATTGTCCGGACCTGCCGCTGAACGTTTCCAGATCTGCCCTTCAAAATGACGGATTTGTAAAGAAGATCTCCGACTACATCACAAAGAAAGTTGCCGACAAGCTCACCGGCATGTGCAAGACAGACCGTGAGAGCTATGAAAAATACTGGGATGATATCAGCCCCTTCATCAAATTCGGCTGCATCAAAGATTCCAAGTTCGGCGAAAAGATGAACGATTATATCCTTTACAAAAACCTTGACGGAAAATACCTTACCATCAAAGATCTGGCAAAAGAAGAAGAAAAACCTGCGGAAGGCGAAGTGGTTGAAGGTGAAGCAAAAGAAGCTGAGAATGGCAGCACCTCCGAAGCAGAACCGAAAGATGCGGTATCGGATGACAGCAACGCTGAGGTTGTAGAGGATGAAGAAGAAAAAGAGCCTGAAAAACAAACTATCTACTATGTAACGGATGAAGTACAGCAGAGCCAATATATCAATATGTTCCGTGAAAATGGCATGGATGCTGTGATCCTGCGCCACAATATTGATACGGCATTCATCTCCCACATGGAGCAGATCAACGACAAGATCAAATTCCAGAGGATCGATGCTGACGTTACAGATTCAGCAAAGGAAGAGTCAGACGCTGAAGCACTGAAAGAGACAGCCGAGACACTTACCGAGGTATTCCGCAAAGCCCTTGGCAAAGATAAACTGGAAGTCAAAGTAGAAAAACTGAAAAACGAAAACATCTCCTCCATGGTAACGCTTTCTGAGGAAAGCAGGCGTATGCAGGAAATGATGAAGATGTACGGCATGAGCGGCATGGATCCATCCATGTTTGGCGGAGACCAGACCCTTGTCTTAAACGCAAACAACAAACTGGTACAGTACGTTGCAGCAAACAAGGATTCTGACAAAGTTCCTATGATCTGCGAACAGCTTTACGATCTTGCCATGATCGCACACAAACCGCTCTCACCGGATGAGATGACCAAGTTCATCGCAAGGAGCAACGAGATCCTGATGCTGCTCACGAAATAAGGATTACAGGTGGCTGTAATACAATCTTCCGTAAAAAATCTTTGAACTATAAACCTTGAAATAAACCTCTTAAACCCGGAGAGGCTGTCCTATATCTTAGTTTTCAGGACAGCCTCTTCTCTTTTTTAGATCCAAAAATAACAGGCAATATCTCATTTTAATATACCATACAGCAAGATCAGGCTTCTTGACAAACCATGATAAAGCAGGTATTCTTTTCAAAGATCAATATTTTCAATTATTTATGAGCTTTTGTGCCGCAAGCCAAAGGCAACGGAATGGAGATTTTTATGGAAGAGCATAGAAAAAGGTTCAAAGGGCTGTCCGGCGGCGCTTTGAAAATGATCGCAATTATTACCATGTTTATTGACCATTTGGGAGCCACTGTCCTTCGCGCTATCGTCAGGCTTCCTTCCGTATCCAGTGTGCCGGAAAGCCAAAAGATGTGGCTTGCCATCTACAACCTTTCCAGAGATATCGGACGGCTGGCTTTCCCCATTTTCTGTTTTCTGATCGTAGAAGGATTCCTTCACACCCGAAATGTGAAAAAGTATGCAGGACGTCTTTTTTTATTTGCCCTGATATCTGAAATTCCTTTTGACCTTGCATTAAAAGGGAATGTTTTTTATCCGGACAAACAGAATGTTTATTTCACTCTGTTCATTGGCCTTCTGGTGATGGTGGGTATCTCTTATATCACGGAAAACGGCACAAGAAACATGTCCCTCGCCATTTTACCCATCGCCGTAGGGATGGTGGCCGCCTACTATATTGATACAGACTACAATTACAAAGGAGTATTCCTCATTGCGGTCCTGTATCTGATGCGTTACACTCGACTTTACCAGTGTATCGGTGGGGCTGCTGCTGTCTCATGGGAAATTCCTGCACCGCTGGCCTTTATTCCTATTTATTTTTATAATGGGAAAAGAGGGTTCCAGCTGAAGTACTTTTTCTACTGGTTCTATCCGGTACATCTTCTGCTCTTACACGTGGCTGCAGAATATCTGGTGCCGGTTTTGCCCCTTTAACCCCTTGTAACGTATTCTGTTTTAAATTTATTTGGAGACATACAAAATTTGATTTTTTATCTGGACCTAAGTATAAGGAGCGTATAAATTATGAATAAAAAAGAAGTTGCCGAGATCAAACGGCTTTTCCATCCGGACCGCTGCCCCATCACCCGCATCTGCGGCTGCTATGTGGACGGCGAAAAGAATAAAAAGACAAAAATGAAAGATGCTTTTCTCTCCCTCCCCGAGGAAGAAATGTTCAAATATTTCGAGATATTGAAAAAGACCCTTTCCGGCACCATTGGGCGCAACCTTCTTGATATGGAATTTCCCCTCGTTCAGGAAGCTGGAGGCGGCGCACAGGAATACCTGATGAAGCTTCGGAACAGCCAGCTAAAGGATGATGAGCTTCTGGACGAATTTTACGATAAAGTGATCGAGACCTTCATGTATCCGGAAAACTATTACATCATCCTGATCCACGGCGCATACGATATTCCAAAAAAAGCATCGGACGGAATAGAAATGTTCGATGCTTCTGATGACGTATATAATTTTATCCTCTGCTCTATCTGCCCGGTCAAACTGACGAAACCGGGACTTTGCTACAATGAAGATACAAATTCCATCGAACAGCGTATTCGTGACTGGTTTGTGGAAATGCCTGTGACGGGATTTCTTTTCCCTGCTTTTACTGACCGAAACACAGACATTCACAGCATCCTTTATTATTCCAAAAACCCGGATGAGCTGAATGCTGAGTTTGCACATCTCCTGCTGGGATGTGAGCTTCCTTTGACTGCTTCCTCCCAGAAAGAGACTTTCAATGCTCTGGTGGCAGACACACTACAAAGTGAGTGTACATATGAGACCGTAAAGACCATCCATCAGGCATTAAACGGCCTTCTGGAAGAACGAAAAGATGACCCGGAACCACCGGCGTTAGACAAAAATGATGTAAAACGTCTGTTGTCTGAAAACGGTGCCACCGAAGAGACACTGGAACATTTCGATGAAGAATTCGAACAGGCAGGGGGCAGCAGCCAGACAGCGCTTTACGTATCAAACGTAGTAAACCGCCGCCGTTTTGAAATAAAAACTCCCAACATCGTTATACAAGTGAAACCGGAATGCGCCGATCTCATTGAGACCAGAATGCTGGATGGCAGGCCGTACTTTGTCATCCCAGCCGATGATTCCGTGGAAGTCAACGGCATACCGGTCCGTGCGCCACATTCCGACAACGAAAATTAAAGAAAGCTGCAATTCCCATCACGGCTGCTACAATATTTTCCGGCGGTAAGTCAAGCGATCCCCACATGTTTTCCGATCCAGTAGATTACCCCCAGTACCCAACTGGTAAAAATCCCGTACAAGATCACCGGCCCGGCAATGGTAAATATCTTACATCCGATGCCAAACACTTGCCCCTCTTTCTGGTATTCGATGGCAGGGGATGCCACAGAATTTGCAAAGCCTGTGATGGGCACCAGAGTTCCTGCCCCACCAAACTTTGCAAGCTTTTGATATACATTCAATCCCGTCAGGATCACGCTGAAAAGAACAAGCCAAAGGGCACACCAGCCCGAGGCAGTCTCTTCTTTCATTCCGATCCGTTCACACCAATTCAGGATAAACTGCCCTACCACACAGATAGCACCTCCAGTCACAAAGGCTTTGCACATATCAAGGAACAGATTGTGGGTGGGAGTCACCTGTTTTACGTATTTCTGATACTCCTGCTGCTTTTTTTGTTTTGCAATATCTACCATAAGATCATCCTTTCTCGGAACATGGATTTCCGTGTTTTTAAAATCCTTTTTTCTCATTATCCTCCACGGTTTTGAACCGTATCGGAAACTTTTTATGGTAGTATTGCCTGAAATGCCAAAGAATATAAAATGAATCTATAAAAACAATCTTCCGTGTCGCTTAAACTCCATGTTATATTGCTTTCATGTGATTAAGTTTCCATGTCATATTGCTTCCATATCCTTTAACCTTCCACGATCAGGTATTTGCCGTCCGGCATCCGGAATACTTCTGCCTGAGAAAGGAGTTCTTCCCGGTCCATTTCCGATGTGTCAGCACCGTTCTCCTCAAAATAAGCTTTCACTTCTTTA
Organism: Lachnospiraceae bacterium; assembly: GCA_022776305.1. GTDB lineage: Bacteria > Bacillota > Clostridia > Lachnospirales > Lachnospiraceae > Choladousia. The sequence continues at coordinate 8,974 of JALFIB010000073.1, read as the reverse complement.
TAATTGGCCGCCACATAAGCCATGCACTCATCAAGAAATTCATCTGCTTCCTCGATGGTCTCAGCCACCGGCTCATCAAAAAGCTGGCCTTGCTGTTTTAAGAATGCTTCCAAATACTCTTTTTTGTACGTCATACGAATCCTTCCTTTCCGATCCTCATTCCAGATCATCATGTTCAGCCCAAAACCTTTTCCTTTATCACCTGCAGCACCCCATCTTCTGCGTAGGAAGGAGCAATGTGCTTTGCTATCTCTTTCAACTGGGGGTGGGCATTTGCCACGGCATAGCTCTCCCCTGACTGGAGAAGCATGGCTATGTCATTGCAGTTGTCTCCAAAGGCCATGGTCTCTTCCTTGCTGATCTTCATGATCTTCTGGATCGTTTCAACTGCCTTTCCCTTATCAACAGAACGATTCATAAAATCAACCCAGTAAGTACCTGCAATCATCACATTAAGCCTATCGCCAAATTTTTCTTTCAGCTGAGCTTCAAATTCCTCAATTTTTTCAAGGTGGTACACTGCCATTTTGTTTGTGTGACTGCAATAGGGCAGAAGATTTTCTACACGCTCTGCTTTGTTGTGGTATCCCTCTGTCAGCATTTGATAAAATCCTTCATCCGGGGTGTCAAGGTACATGGTCTCAGGTGTAGAGAGAATGATCTTATAATCCCCTTGCTCATGAAGATATTGCAAAAGCTCTTCCGCAACAGATTGATCCATGTAATCGCAGGACATGTTTTTTCCTCTGCACATCACATTGGAACCATTTTCCGCAATAAAGATCATATCATTTGCAACAGGTTCAAATACGTGGCGCATGCTTGCATACTGCCGACCGCTGGAAGCAGCAAAGAGTATTCCGCGCGCTCTCATCTGGCGGATGGCATCAAACATCTCCGGATTGATCTGGTCTGTACCTTCTTTCAGCAGTGTCCCGTCTATATCGGATACAACTAATTTTATCATACTTTTTATTCCTTTCTACTCTTCCATATCATTCATATAGTATTCAGGTCAAAAGAAGCCATAGGGATTGTTTCGTGCTTCGCACTCCCAAAATCCTACACATCCTTCATATGCTCCCTCATGATCTGGTGAAACTGCCCGCCGCATCGCTCCATCTCCCCCAATACCGTATCTATGCCCAATTCGGTCTGATACCATGTATCCTTAGAAATTCCTTTTGTTACGATAGGACAGACAAGGATCTCTGTGTCCGGAAACTGTTCCTGATAATAAAGGAAAGACCTTCTCGCATGAAAAGCCTGACAGCAAAGGATAGCTTTCTTTGCGGTAATCCCCAGCTCAGCCAACCGTTTTTGGGAATACTTGGCATTTTCATAAGTAAAGGTCGCCTGATCTTCACGAATCAAAGCGTGATCCGGTACACCGTTTTGCCGCAGTATGCTGAACAGATAATCACACTCCGTCTCAAAATCAGGATTTTCAAATTTTCCTGTCAAAATACTGAACCGCCCTGAAGGAAGAACATAAGGTGCCCACCCTTCCCGGTACAGCTTCGCAGCGTGGAGCGCTGCATCCGGATAATTTCCTCCCGGAACAAAAATGACATCTGCCTCTTCCGGTTTATCTTCCATAAAAATAAAATCACTGATACATTGAAAAAATCTCACCGTTTTCTCCTAGTTTTAAATTACAGCCAGGCTCTTTTCAGATACCCCACCGCTTCCCTGATCTCATCTTCTGGCAGGTTCGCATAGCCCAGAATTACCGTATCCTGCCCCGGTGCTCTCGCTTCGCCTACAAAATAGCGTGACAAACCATACACGGCTACTCCCTGATGTGCTGCCTTTTCTATGGCTTCCTGTTCTTTCATCCCATTTTTAAATGTAAGCAAAAGATGAACTCCGGCATTCTCACCGCTGATCCGGCAGATCCCCCGGAAAGCACGAAGTTCTTCCAAAAGCACATCATGCCTTCCTTTATAAACGGCTCGCATTTTATTGAGATGGCGTTCATAATACCCTTCATTTAAAAAATTTGCGATGATCATCTGGTCTACCCTTGAGACGGTACTGGAAATGGTCTTGCCCCGTTTTTTGTACAGGTCAAGCAGGCTTTCCGGAAGGACCATATAGCTGACACGGATAGCCGGCGCTATGGATTTTGAAAAGGTACCGATGTAGACCACCCTTCCATTTCTGTCGTAGCCTTGCAGGGCCGGAATAGGTTTTCCTTTATATCGGAATTCACTGTCATAATCGTCTTCAATAATATAACGGTTTGGCGCAAGGGATGCCCATTCTAAAAGCTGCATCCTGCGTTTGACCGGCATGACAGTCCCAAGAGGATATTGATGGGAAGGCATCACATAAGCAATCTGTGCATCAGTCTTCATCAGCTGGTCGATCTTCATCCCTGATTCATCCATCTCAACAATCCGTACTTCATTGGACAGATTGCAGAACAAGTCATATGCCTTCTTATAAGTGGGGCTTTCCATGGCAATTTTCTGCCCTGTCCCAAACATACTGCAAAGAAGCAAAAGCAAAAAATCATTTCCTGCCCCTACCACGATCTGTTCCGGCATAGCCGAAACACCCCTTGCCTGCCGAAGGTACTGGGCGATGGTACTTCTCAGCTCATACTCTCCCTGAGCATCCCCCAAGCGGAATAAATACTTGTTTTCCTCCAGAAGAATGTTTTTCGAAAGTTTACGCCATGCATTGTGTGGAAAGCTGTTTAAGTCAACTCCATTAGGTGAAAAATCATACTTTGGCTTTACTGATGCATCTTCCTTTTTTGACAGTCTTCCATCACTCTGTGTCTCAAGATGGTACAGCCCCTCAAGTTCGCAGACGAAATACCCCTTATAGGGCTGTGCTTCAATGTAACCCTCGGAGACCAGTTGCCCGTACGCCATATCCACGGTGGTGCGGCTTACCTGCAGGTATTTTGCCAAATTTCTCGTAGAGGGCAGCCTCTTATGAAAAGGCAGCCCTCCATTTTGAATTTCTTTTTTTATATATTTGTAAATCTGCTCATAGAGCGGTACGGATGATGAAACATCCAGATTGATCGTTAATTCATTCATACACTTTTTCACACGATTCTGTGTGCTTCTTTATCTTCGCATTATCGTCTTTTATTTCGGAAGTTTAAAGGAGCTCTTCAAAGATACGATCCTGTTGAACACCAGAGCCTCCGGTTTGGAGTCCTTTGCATCCACACAGAAATACCCCTGACGTACAAACTGGAAGCTGTCATAAGGCTGTGCCTTTGCAAATTCCGGCTCAAGCAGGCAATCCTTTAATACAGTCAGCGAATTGGGATTCAGGTTCAGAGAACCGTCTTCATTATATACACCTTTTTCTTCGTCAATGATATTTTCATAAAGGCGTACTTCAGCTTTGATGGCTGTCTTCGCTGCAACCCAGTGGATCGTTCCTTTTACTTTACGTCCTGTAAATCCTGTGCCGCATTTTGTCTCCGGATCATAAGTACAGTGGATCTCTGTCACATTGCCATTTTCATCTTTCTCAAAGCTGACACATTTTACAAAGTAAGCCCCCATCAGGCGCACTTCGTTGCCCGGGAAAAGACGGAAGTATTTTTTCGGAGGATTCTCCATGAAATCTTCCCTGTCAATGTAAAGCTCCCTGCCAAATGGAACCTTACGCATGCCAAGCTCCGGATTTTCCAGATTCATCTCCACATCCAGATACTCGATCTGGTCTTCCGGATAGTTGTCGATGATCAGTTTCACCGGATCCAGCACGGCCATCATGCGGGGCCGTTTCAGCTTCAAATCTTCACGGATACAGTACTCCAGCATCGCATAATCTACAGAGCTGTTGCTCTTGCTGATTCCGCACAGGTCCACAAACTTCTGGATAGACTCCGGTGTAAAACCTCTGCGGCGCAGTGCTGCAATGGATACAAGGCGTGGATCATCCCATCCGTCTACAATCCCTTCTTCCACAAGGCGTTTGATATAACGCTTGCCTGTCACCACATTAGTAAGGTACAGCTTTGCAAACTCGATCTGCTTCGGCGGATGTTCATATTCCAGTTCCCTTACAACCCAGTCATAAAGCGGACGGTGGTCTTCAAACTCCAGCGTACAGATGGAATGCGTCACTCCCTCAATGGCGTCTTCAATGGGATGGGCAAAATCGTACATAGGGTAAATGCACCACTTATCACCTGTGTTGTGGTGTGACATTCTAGCCACACGGTAAATAACCGGGTCACGCATGTTGATATTCGGTGAAGCCATATCAATCTTCGCGCGGAGCACCTTGCTGCCGTCCTCATACATGCCATTCTTCATATTTTCAAATAAAGTAAGATTCTCTTCCACACTACGGTTCCTGTACGGACTTTCCTTACCCGGCTCCGTCAAAGTTCCTCTATACTCACGGATCTCTTCTGCAGAGAGGTCACATACGTAAGCTTTTCCTTTTTTGATCAGCTTTACAGCAGCTTCGTACATCTGGTCAAAATAATTGGATGCGAAAAACAGCCGATCTTCCCAATCCGCTCCCAGCCATTTCACGTCTGCTATGATAGATTCCACAAACTCTGTTTTTTCTTTCGTAGGGTTTGTATCGTCAAAACGGAGATTGAACTTTCCGTTATATTTTTTCGCTAATCCGTAATTTAAAAGAATGGATTTCGCATGTCCGATGTGCAGGTAGCCATTTGGTTCCGGTGGAAAACGTGTATGCACCGTAGTGTAATGGCCTTCCTCAAGATCCTTGTCAATAATCTGCTCAATAAAATTTTTCGATACAATCTCTTTTTCCTGTTCCATCTTTCTCCTCCTGTGCCGCAGTACCGCGGTATAGTAACTTTTCCCATCATAGCACAAGTACCGCAAAAAAACAACAAGGGGCTGGCATTTATTATTGTGGAAAAAAAGAAATGCTGATAGAATAATCCTAGGATAAACCGTCTAGGATCGACGGCAAAAAACGGAGGCTTTCAATGTATTATTTTATCATTAACCCCTCTTCCGGTTCCGGAAGGGGTCTTTCTGTGTGGAAAACTGTAAAAAAAGAGCTGGAACGTCTGGGCGTGATTTATAAATCTTTTCTTCTCTCTCGAGGAGGTGAAGCCTATTCTCTGGCTACAGGAATTGCAGAATCCAAAAATCCTGCCACTGTTGTGGTAGTAGGCGGTGACGGTACCATCAATGAAGTAGTCAGCGGGCTTCATTCTTTTCAAAATATAACCTTTGGCTGCATTCCCACCGGGTCCGGAAATGACTTTGTCCGCGGCCTTGGATTACATCTGGATCCAATCGAGGCACTCCATGCCATATTGCATCCCTCTAAGATCTGTCCGGTGAATATCGGAAATATCTCCCACAGCGGACCTTTGGGACTCCGCTCCTACTCCTACGGAGTCAGTGCCGGAATCGGATATGACGCTGCTGTCTGTTATTCTATACTAGATTCAAAGTTAAAGACTCTTTTAAACCGTTTCCATTCCGGCAAGCTCGTCTATCTCCTGACCGCACTATGGCAGCTTTTTACTATGAAGCGCCAGACTCTCCAGATTACTTTAGACGGGGATAAAACGGAACTGTTTGAAGAAGCGTATTTTGCAGCTGCCATGAACCTGCCCTATGAAGGGGGCGGTTTTATGTTCTGTCCTGATGCGCGCTTCGATGATGACCAGATCGACCTAATCATCGCTTCCGGGATTTCAAGGCTGGAAGCCCTAAAGCTTCTGCCCCTTGCCCTCTTTGGAAAGCATGTGGGACATAAGGGCATCCATATTATCAGGTGCCATCAGGCAGCCATCCATGTTTCCCCTGCCATGTGCGTACATACAGACGGTGAAGTCCCCGGTTTTTTTGAGGAAGTCACCTTCAGCCTCCGGGAAGAAAAGCTTCCGGTTATCTTACGCTAAAGACCAAAAGGTGTGCTACGCACACCTTTTAATTGAATCCCACAAATTTCTGAGCCACTTTGTATGCACCCACGGAGCATTTCCTTCCGAATTTGCCCGGAAGGTTCATGGCTATTCCGAACAAGCTTCCATGGATAGTCTTATAAAGTGCCGGATCTTTTTCCTTTAAATAATCCCAGACATCTTTTTTCTTCTCCAGCGCCTCTTCTGTACCGGCAAGGATCAGCATGATGGAAGTAACCGTCATAATCTTCGTCAAATAAATCGTCATATACTTTTTCAGCTTACTGCTCTTATCTGAAAAATCTTCCGCCGCCATCACATCGATCATGATCTTATTGACGCGTATCTGCTGGTCGATCCTTCCTATCATCACTTTTTCGTTGACAGACTGGTCCTCTCGTCCAATAAAATAATGGTAAAGGTTCACATCCATGTAATACAGCTTTTTCACGTACACAAGGGGCTGAAAAGCAAAAATATTATCCACATAGAAGGTATGTTTCGGCAATTCAAGCCCACAGTCCTTCAGCATCTGTGTACGGTAGAAAATATTGTGCATCAAAATGTACTGGGTCTGGTGCATATGTTTCATGGCATCCCACTCAAACACCTCATCCTGCGGAAAAACGTTTGTAAAACGCATCAGCTTTTTATGTTTTGCGCCCACTTTGTCGTAAACAAAATTAGCAAGAAGAAGATCCACGCCCCCCTGCTCCTCCAGCTGCTTCATCCGCTGGACGATCTTAACCAATCCCTTTGTGTTCACCCAGTCGTCACTGTCAACCACTTTATAGTATAATCCGGTGGCATTACGGAGTCCAGTATTTACGGCTTCCCCATGTCCCCCATTTTCCTGATGGACGGCTTTCACGATCCCGGGATATCTGGCCGCATAACTGTCGGCGATCTGGGGCGTGCGGTCCTTTTGGGAGCCGTCATCCACGATCAGGATCTCCACGTCCTCCCCTACAGGCAGGATGGACTTTATACACTTTTCCATGTAGCTTTCTGAGTTGTAGCATGGAATCGCTACTGATAAAATCTTCATTTCAAATTTCCCCTGTCTCTCTATATTTTTCCTGTCCCAGTTTAATACTGAGATACTTCGTATACGCTGCAAATGCTGCTGGAATGGGATATTCCTGTTCCGTCTGCTGAGGCTGTATAAAAAGGCTCCGGCGATGGGATACCTGTTCGGCCGTTTTTTCTATACCTATTTCTTCCACATCCTCTACCAGTACCATATAGCCTGTCATATGCCATTCAATGTGGCTGAAAATATGTTTTGCCGGAGGCAGCTCCATAATACGAATAGGCGAAAAACCACAATGCTCTACGTACTGCAGCACTTCATCTACCATAAGCCTGCCCTCCAGATTGGGCAATTCGTAAAGGCTTGCCAGCAATCCTTTGGATGGACGTTTCTGGATCAATGCGTGTTCGCTGTCCCGTATCACAAGAACAGTCCTTGGCTCAACCCGCCGCTCTTTTTTTACAGCCTTAACAGGAAGAAGCAGCTGGCATCCATGTTCTCTCGCGTAACAGATGGCTTGAACCGGACACTTATGACATTCCGGTGCCCCATTTGGAAGGCATACCGTAGCCCCCAGCTCCATTAATGCCTGATTAAAGGTCCCCGGCTTGTCCTTCGGCATCACAGTCCGCAGTGATGTTTCAAACTTCCTACGGACAGATTGTTTCATAACGTCTTCTTCACAGCCTGTGATCCTGCTGACTACCCGCAGCACATTGCCGTCCACGGCAGATTCCGCTTTCCCGTACGCAATGGAGGAGATGGCTCCCGCCGTATAACTTCCGATACCGGGAAGCTTTTGCAGTTCTTCGTAGCAGTCAGGAAGACGGCCATGATACTGCTCTTCAACAATCTTCGCTGCTTTTTGCATATTCCTGACCCTGTTGTAATATCCAAGCCCTTCCCACAACTTTAAAAGCCGCTCCTCTTCGCAAGAAGCTAATGCGGCAATATCCGGCAAAGCATCTATAAACCGGGCAAAAAACGGTTTGACCGCTTCCACTCTGGTCTGCTGCAGCATGATCTCCGATACCCAGACGTAATAGGGCAGCGGCTCTCTCCTCCATGGAAGGTCACGCGCATTGTCTTTGAACCAGCTAAGAAGCGGCTCCGCTATTTTTTCCAGTCTGTCTGTATCCATCTGATCCCGTATCCTCCGCCACTTTTTTGCCTGCATCACCAGAACTTTGTATCTAATATACCACTAACTCCCATAAAACAAAAGGAAAACTTTCATGTCGTGATAAAGGTAGAGTAGCCTTGCCTCCGGAGAGCCTCCTCCATACGCACCGCATTATCCAGATTTCTGAATGCCCCCACCTGTACTTTATAGAAATTTCCGTCTTTTAAAATGTAAGCGGGATAGTTTTGGCCAAGTAGCTGATAAAGCAAGTCTTCTGCATACGCTTTCCTCATAAATGCACCGGTCTGGACACGGTAATACCGTTCCTGTACCTGCAGTTCATCCTGACCCAGCGTCTTCAGGACAGCATTTGCAATGGCCTGCGAGATTTCATCAAAATTCTGGTCAAATAACTCATTATCTGCTTCTGTATTTAAAAATCCTGCCTCTACTAAAACAGCCGGCATTTTTGATCTCTTTAAGATCACAAGACCGGGACGTTCTTTCACTCCGAGATTGCGGAACCCCACATTTTCAAGTTCTTCATTGATGTTCTCCGCCAATTCCAGCTTTTCTCCGGATTTATCATAAACCAGTGTTTCCACCCCGGAGTATTCATTTGCTTCCGGGCTTGAATTCCGGTGGAATGAGATCAGGAAATCCCCGCCTTCCCGGTTGGCGATCTGCGCCTTCTCAAAAGGTGTATCATAGACGTCTTCCGTCCGGGTATACGCTACCTCCACTCCGTTCCTCTCCAGAATCTCTCCCACTGCCAGCGCAAGCCTCAGCGTATCGTCCTTTTCCTGCCTGCCTTCGAATGTAGCTCCCGGTTCAGGGCCGCCATGTCCTGCATCTAAAATCACTTTTCCGGCCATAAAAACCCCCAGCCTCACATGTCATATTATTATATGCAATGTGCAGCCGGAGGTACCGC
>JALFIB010000059.1 GCA_022776305.1 Lachnospiraceae bacterium | reverse complement strand
ATAGGCTGCCAGCAGTGATAGCAGACCGCATAACCAAATATCAAAACGTAATTGGCGTCTCATTTTTACTTCCTTTCCAGCATGAGAATTTTTAACTCTATTATGAATTGAGAATAGCATAAATTGTTTTATGACAATTTTATAAGTAAAATTTTGATTATCCCGAAAAACCCTTGAAATACAAGCACATTCGCAGGATTTCAGATTGATTTTACTACCAATTTATTACTTTTAACGGATTGCGCCTTGATATGCCGGAACATCTTGCGAGCATGAAATACCCAATACAAACGCGACGCACTGGCGGCACGGCACGTCGGCAACCACATCATTTCTCCTGTTCCCGTTCCGGGAAAAAGAACTGGTCTACCGATACATCAAGCAGGGTTACAAGCTCATATAAAATCTGTAAACTTGGGTGCTGCCCGCTGTTCTCAATGGACGCGATATATCGGGGCGCAATATTCAGCGTGTCGGCTAACTGATTGCGAGATATTCCCTTTGCTTTTCTTGCTGCTTTAATGGCTTGCCCGAAAGCCTTAAAATCAAATTTTTCTTTGTTCTGCTTCATAGTCATTTCACCTAACTACATTTTACTGCTCATCTTCCTTTTGTTATATGATTACACACAGTATAGTAATGAACGAAATAAAGAATAGTATTTAGAGAGATTATTTTTTGTGACAAAAATTTGATTTCCTAAACCTCAATAACATTGACATTCTAACGATTGTTGGGTATAATTTATCTAACAATCGTTAGAATGGACGGGCAAATAATGGGCGATACAAAACAGAAAATATTAGAGGTATCTTTAGACCTCTTTTCTCAAAAGGGATTTTCAGCAGTATCTATTAGAGATATTTGTGCTCAAGTCAAGATTAAAGAAAGCTCTGTTTATTATCATTTTAAGAGTAAACAAGCTATTTTCGATGAGTTGATTTATCGTTTTGAGCAAGTAGCAACTGATATGATGACACAATTAGAACAAGCATTTGCAGAACAACCTTGCTTTATTGAAAAGCCTTTTTATCAAATTGTGTGTGATACATTTTTTGAAAGTTATCTTATGGACGATTTTTGCAATAAAATAATGCGACTTCTTTTAATTGAACAATTTGGTAATTCGGAAGTTCAAAAAATATATGACCGCTGGATGTTTACAGAGCCGCTTGAATTTCAAAGCAAGATGTTTTATACACTAATGAAAATAGGAGTAATCCCACACACAGATAGTGCGTATTTAGCTATTAAATATTATGCTCCAATTCATTTTTTTGCTCAAAGATGGCTGTTTAGTGGGACATTATCGGAAGAACAAAAAAACGCTTTTCGGAAAGCTGCTTATCAGCATATTGAAAAATTTTTTGTAGAGATAGAGGTGGCATAATGCTAAACATTGTAATCACAGGTGCAAATCAAGGAATTGGGTATTATTTTACGGAACAGGCTCTAAAAAATGGGAACAAGGTTGCTGTTTTGGATTTAGAAACAGATAATTTAGAAATTTTAGAACAGTCATATCCAAACAGACTGTTCTACTACAAAACTGACGTATGCAAAGAAATGCAAATCCGTACCGCTATTGCCGACATCATTGAGAAGTTTCAAAAAGTAGATATTGTCATTCATAATGCTTGTCTTTGTACTTTTGATAAAGAAGCCGATACTGATTTTTCTACTTATGAACGGGTTTTTGATGTGAATTATTATGGGGCACTTCGTTTAGTAAAAAGTATATTACCTTATATGCAGACACAAAAAAATGGAAAAGTTATTTTTACAAGTTCGGGAGTGGGTGTTACAGGATTTATTGGAATATCGCCTTATGCTTCAACTAAAGGTGCATTAGAAGCCTTGGCAAAATGTCTTAACTTGGAATATGCTTCTGACGGTATTTCTTTCCACATTATTCACCCTCCACTCACCCGGACAAAATCGGCAGAGCCGTTACCTGTACCAAAAGAATTTATGGCAGACCCAAAAAAAGTAGGCTATGGAATTGCAAATCATATTTCTTCCAGACATTTTATCTTATGCCACAGCTTTTTACAAAAAGTCCAGACGCTTACCTGTTATCTTTTCCCAATAAAAATGGGCAGGTTAATATCGAAAATGGCATTGCGATATATGGGTAACAAACAATAAATACTGAAAGGGAAAAATAGTATGACCTCAAAATGGATACTCTGTCCTGTTTGTGGTAATAAAACCCGTAACAGACTTAGAGAGGATACTGTCTTGAAAAACTATCCTCTTTACTGTCTGAAATGTAAACAGGAAACTTTAATCAATGCTCATAAATTGAATATATCAATTATCAAAGAGCCAGACGCACAGACGCAGAGCCGATAACACATGAGGAAATTTTCTTGTGGTTATCGGCTCTTTCTTTTTATGGTAACTAAACGTACTACGCGATTGTTGATATTTTACCAACAACAAAGCCGTTACTCTAACGGGAAACAATTGTTGCAGCGTTAAGCGGCGGTTTTGAAATAACAATCAAAGCCGCCGTTTTCTTTTTCAAAATAAGAATACGGAGGGTGTATTAAAATTGCCCTTTTACGAGGATATGGCGGTATCAAGGAGGTATCGCCATGTTCCTTTTTATCTATTATTCTCCCCCTAACATATAAATTCAATTAAATATCATTTCCAGTTATCTTCACCATTTTTTCTTTGTATATAACAACCGTATGGCATGGATATCAAGAGAGATAAATACCTGAACACATCTAATGGAGAATATCATTTATAACGAATTACGAAGCAGAGGTTATTCTGTAGATGTTGGTGTTGTAGAAAAGCGTGGAACAGATGAAAATGGTAAAGAGTATAAGAACCAGTTGGAAATCGATTTTGTAGCAAACCTCGGCAGTAAACGCTATTATGTTCAATCAGCGTTCAGTATGCCAACGGAAGAAAAACGTATTCAGGAAAAGGCTTCTCTCGTTAATGTAAAGGATTCTTTTAAAAAGATTATTATTGTGAAAGATGTTATGAATGTTACGAGAGATGAAGATGGAATTACTACGATGAGTATCTATGACTTTTTATTAAAAGAAAATAGTTTGGAGTTGTAAGGATTTTAATAATTCGAAGGGGCCGTCGGAAAACATTGATTGGACTATATTCCTCCTTCCTCATAGGGTATAACATCAACAAACTCCACCACAAAATCCAATGTGGAAGAACAGGTCAACACCTGTTTCCGTTAAAGAAAACGGCTTCCTTTTTCGGAGCCTGCAACAAGCGGTAATAATACTGTGTGCTGATATTGCGATCAAGCATCCTCACATTCCAGTTTTCGTGAGCAGCTTCGCTCATGTACCAAACTCTGGCATCCTCGTCCGGTACTCGCAAAAGACTGCGAAAATGTGTCCAAGTCAGATTATGAACGCATGAGTTCACAATTTCAATATCCGGAAAGCATTGATAAAATTTGCGAAAATACTGGAGATTTCTTTTAGAATAGCTTTTTCCGTATTCTCTGGTCAGTTCTTCCGCCAACGCATCCATCATGGCTGTGCCGTATTCGGCTCGCTGATTGCCATTCTGCTCCTGTTCCACAATGCGTTTGCCAACATTCCAATAAGTCAATACCATTGCACGGCTTGTGGCATTGTATGCGCTCTCCATACCGGAGGAAATAATGTCCTTTACATCATCAATAACCGATTGGTAAATTGTCAATTCATTTGCCATAATCACACCTCGATTTCTGCGATAATCTTCGCAATTTCATCACGGAGAACCTGCTGGCGGGCAACGATTTCCTCAATCTCGGCATTGAGCTTCACAATGTCGATTCCTTTGTCTGTAATACCTCAGATTGTCACCGGGCAGATTACTTGTGGGCTTTTCCTCAAAAGGTATCGTGACATGGAGCAAAAGCCTGCCTTGGTAAAATTGACACAACGATGTGTGATTGAAAATACCATTGCAAATGCCTTGTGCTGTTTGTTGAAGGGGATACAGAGGTTGAATTTTATAAACGCGTAATATCAAATGTTAGGCAAAAACGAGCCGATGGGAGATTTGATATCAACATCGAATGCAAAAATATCAGAGGTGTTGGTGGATTCAAAAATATTGCTTTGCGTAAGTTCATTAAAGAAATAAAACCAAAGTATAGTGAGGAATGTGAATTTAGTGTTGCACTTTGCAGAGATACGGATGTTTTTGAAATATCTCCCAAACCTCCAATAAAATGGGATGAAACAGAGATAGTTTTTTAGGAGAATGGGGCACATAAGGTTATCCATAATGGAACGGTTGCCTCGCCAAGAATGTTTATGCATAAATGAAAGAATTATTTTTAGATACCAATTGACCATATCTTATTTTGTATATATAATTATCGTAATAAGACCTGACATGAAGATGAAGCAGAGCTTATCTGGGTGAAAGGTGCTAAGGAACACGATAGATAAACTAGGCAGGGATTTTTGATAAATGGATCTCCTGTCGGTTTGTGCCAGACGTATATCCGGGCTGCATCTTTTCAGGGGTGCAGCCTGTTTTGATATTATAAGAAAAATCTTTATGTTGAATAATAAAAGGCCTGCTATGGCCGGAAAGGAGAGGATTTATGGAGACGCGGGTTGCGATCATGGGAATTATCATTGAAGATACGGAGTCCGTAAAGAAATTAAATGAGCTTCTCCATGAGTATGGGGAATACATTATCGGGAGAATGGGGATTCCCTACCGGGAAAAAGGGATCCATATCGTGAGTATTGCGGTGGACGCGCCGCAGGACAAGATTTCGGCTATGTCGGGAAAGATTGGGAAGCTTGCCGGTATCAGTGTAAAGACGGCATATTCCAACGTGATCACACATGAATAGCCGAGTAGCAAAGCTTATTGAGGCGCTTGCCGCAAACCATAAACTGCCGTTGGAAGATTATGAATATCTGATCCAACACCGCTCGGACGCGGCGGCTGAAGAACTTGGGAAACGGGCAGTGAAGGTAAGGCAGGAGATCTACGGAAACAGTGTTTATGTGCGTGGATTGATCGAGATCAGTAATATTTGTAAAAACAATTGCCTGTACTGCGGTATCCGCAGGAGCAACTATTCCTGCCAGCGGTACCGGCTCAGTGAAGAGGAGATCTTAGCTTGCTGTGAGGAAGGATATGGACTGGGTTTTCGGACTTTTGTGCTGCAGGGGGGCGAAGACCGGTATTTTTCCGATGAAACGGTATGCCGCATCGTAAGCAGGATCAAGGAGCGGTATCCGGACTGTGCGGTGACACTTTCCCTTGGGGAGAAGAGCCGTGAAAGCTATGAGAAGATGTACGATGCGGGGGCTGACCGGTACCTGCTGCGCCATGAAACGGCGGACCGGGACCATTATGGCAAACTCCATCCAAAAGAGATGTCTTTTGAGAACCGCATGCGGTGCCTCTACGACCTCAAAGAGATCGGATATCAGGTGGGATGCGGGTTTATGGTAGGTTCCCCCTTCCAGACATCCTCAGATCTTGCAGAGGACTTGAAATTCATTGAAACCTTCCAGCCTGATATGTGCGGGATCGGGCCTTTTATTCCCCATCAGGCCACGCCATTTGCAGGGGAAAAGCCGGGGACTGTGGAGCTTACCTGTTATCTGCTGTCCGTGATCCGGCTGATCCATCCCTCTGTGCTACTTACCTCCACAACGGCGCTTGGCACCATTGACCCGCGGGGAAGGGAAAAAGGGATTCTTGCGGGGGCCAACGTGGTGATGCCGAACTTGTCCCCGGTTTCGGTCCGCAAAAAATATGAGCTGTACGACAATAAGATCTGTACAGGGGATGAGTCGGCCCAGTGCAGGAGCTGCCTTGCAGGTCGCATGAAATCCATCGGCTATGAGATCGTAACGGACCGGGGAGACAGGAAAAAAAGTATAACTTGAAAACAAATGTATCTGAATGGAAAGAAAATCTGACCAGAAGAAAGGAAGAAAAACATGTCAAATTACAATCCGAAATCATTAAAAGCAGAAGAATTTATCAGCCATGAAGAGATTCTGGCAACGCTGGAGTACGCAAAACAGAACAAAGACAATGTGGAACTGATCGACAGCATTCTGGAGAAAGCACGTCCCCAGAAGACGGCGACGGGAGCTGTCTGTAAGGGGTTGACGCACAGAGAGGCAGCGGTGCTTCTGGAATGTGAGATCCCGGAGAAGGTGGAGGAGATGTACCGGATCGCGAAGGAGATCAAGCTGGCATTTTACGGGAACCGCATTGTAATGTTTGCGCCCTTGTATTTGTCCAATTACTGCATCAACGGTTGTCTGTACTGCCCGTACCATCTGAAGAATAAGCACATAGCGCGGAAAAAGCTGACACAGGAAGAGGTGCGTCAGGAAGTGATCGCATTGCAGGACATGGGACACAAACGGCTTGCCATTGAAGCAGGAGAAGATCCCATCCACAACCCCATCGAGTATATTTTGGAATGTATTGATACGATTTACAGTATCCAGCATAAAAACGGCGCCATCCGCCGCGTGAATGTAAATATTGCAGCGACCACAGTGGAAAATTACCGCAAGTTAAAAGAAGCAGGCATCGGTACCTACATCTTGTTTCAGGAAACGTACCACAAGGAGAGCTATGAGACGCTCCACCCAACGGGTCCGAAGCACGACTATGCTTACCATACGGAAGCGATGGACCGCGCCATGGAAGGCGGTATTGACGATGTGGGACTTGGGGTATTGTTCGGGCTTGAGATGTATAAGTATGAATTTGCAGGACTCCTCATGCATGCGGAACATCTGGAGGCAGTCCACGGTGTAGGTCCCCATACCATCAGCGTGCCGCGCGTAAAGCATGCAGATGACATTGACCCGGATGTATTTGACAATTCCATTCCGGATGAGATGTTTGAGAAGATCATTGCATGCATCCGTCTGGCTGTGCCTTACACAGGAATGATCATTTCCACAAGGGAGTCGCAGGAAGTGAGGGAAAAGGTTCTGGAACTGGGCATCTCCCAGATCAGCGGGGCATCCCGTACTTCTGTGGGCGGCTATACGGAAGAGGAGCGGCCGCACGATTCCGAGCAGTTTGACGTTTCGGACCAGAGATCACTGGACGAGGTGGTACGCTGGCTGATGGAGCAGGGGCACATTCCCTCATTTTGTACCGCATGCTACAGGGAAGGGCGTACCGGTGACCGCTTTATGACTCTTTGCAAAAACGGACAGATCCTCAATTGCTGCCATCCAAACGCATTGATGACGCTGACCGAGTATCTGGTGGATTACGCTTCGGAGGAGACGAAAAAGATCGGATTTGAATTGGTAGAAAAAGAACTGGCAAAGATTCCGAAAGAGAAGATACGGAATATTGCGGCGCAGAATATTGAGGATATTAAAAATTCCAACCGGCGTGATTTCAGGTTCTGATCACTGCATGATAGAAAAGAAGGAGGAAACAATATGGGAATGAATGATATGGTGTCTGCGGAACGGATCCACATTGGTTTCTTCGGTGTGAGAAATGCTGGAAAATCCAGTCTTGTAAATGCGGTGACGAATCAGGACATGGCCCTTGTGTCGGATACGAAAGGGACGACCACGGATCCTGTCAAAAAATCTATGGAGATCCTTCCTCTGGGACCGGTGGTGATCATTGATACACCCGGCATCGACGATGAGGGAACGCTTGGGGAACTGCGGGTGAAAAAGGCGCGTCAGGTGCTCAATTACACGGATGTAGCTGTCCTTGTGACAGATGCGCAGCGAGGATTACAGACCGCGGAACAAGAACTTCAGTCGCTCTTTGAAGAAAAAAAGATCCCTTACATCATTGCTTATAATAAAGCGGACTTGATTGAAGAGAAGGAAAGGCCAAAACATGCGGCAGAGGCCATTTATGTAAGTGCGAAAACAGGTGAGAATATATACGAGCTGAAAGAATGGATCGGACGGCTGGTGAAACAGGAGGAGAATCAGAAACGGATCCTTGCGGATCTGGTTGAGCCGGGGGATGTGGTGGTCCTAGTAGTTCCCATTGATTCCGCTGCACCGAAAGGCCGCTTGATCCTGCCCCAGCAGCAGACCATCCGGGAT
>JALFIB010000053.1 GCA_022776305.1 Lachnospiraceae bacterium | reverse complement strand
CCCCTTGAGAAAGCTTCTACAAGCTGCTCATCCGGAATACCACTTCCACCATGGAGTACAAGGGCTACATCAGTAATAGAATTGATCTCATCCAGACGGGCAAGGTCAAGCTTAGGCGGCAGCGGATAATCTCCGTGTGCATTTCCGATCGCGATGGCAAGGGAATCTACACCTGTCTCTGTACAGAATTTCTCTACCGCTTCCGGTTTTGTAAAGAAATCTTCTACCTCATTTGCCTTGTCTTTTGCAAGTCCTACACTGCCGAGCTCTGCCTCTACAGATACGCCTCTGGCATGGGCATACTCTACTACTGCTTTCGTACGTCTGATATTCTCCTCTAATTCAAAACGGGAAGCATCAAACATAACAGAAGTGAATCCAGCATCAATAGCCCTATACACTTCCTCTTCCGCAAAGCTGTGGTCCAGATGAAGGGCGATTGGTACGGAAGCATCTTCTGCCATAGCCTTTACCATGTTGGCAAATTCTTTAAAGTCTGCCGCTTTATTCAGTGTCACGTGCTCCGGAAGCAGCATAACAATAGCCGGTGTATTCTTACGCTCAGCTGCTTTGATCACAGATGCAACCATATTGTAATCAATACAGATAAACGCGATCACAGATGTATTTAATTCGTCTGCTTTTTTCAGTAAATCAATTGCTTTTACTAAACTCATGTGGTATTTCTCCTTTCTCCTTTAGACACAATCCCGGACATCACCGTAATACTTTATGGCCTGCGGCTACCTGTCCTTTTCGTTATCATACCACAATCTAAAAAAGAAAGAAACATAAAAATGCAAATTTATGAAAATAATTTTCTTGTCATTCTAATCTATGCATGAAATTTTCATTTCGTTATACGCATCTTTTCTTTTTATTAACAAAATGATTGAGGATCCCGCCTCCCACAATAATGACCAGTGCAATATACACTACTTTCTTTGCTGCTTCCTGAGGCAACTGGCTTTTTGAACCGATGGTCTCCGAATAAAAGGTCAATGTATACTCTATCTCATGGGGTGTTCCCATTGCCGTGGTGTCTGCAACTACGGTAAAGGGAGTGTCAAAGGACAGGATCGGAATCTCAAATGTAGAATAACCGCCCTCTTCCTGCTGGTTCCAGTACTTTTCGTTTCCGACGATCATATAATCGTAGCTGGAGCTGCTCCATTCTATTTTGGCATAGGCTGCTCCCTCCCTAACTGTCATAAGGGTGGGTGTGGTCACTGTAGATTTCCCACTTCCTCCTGTCAGGTCCACTTCAATTGCATACTCACCATCCTCCATGTCCACCTCCGCGGCGTTCTGGTCTTCCTCTATCATACTTTGTAGTGTACTCTGCTCATCTTCATCTATATTCTCCTGCGTACTCTGGGCGTCTATTTCTTCCTCCGTTTCCGTCTCTACAGAAGAATCTTCCCTTTCATCCACTGTACCGTCTGACTGTTCATAAAAGGCAAGTGCCTCTTCAATCAAGTCGTAATCCGGAAGTTCCACAAGAAGTGCTCCTTCCGGAAGTGAGGAAGCATCAAACAGCACCTGCCGGTCATACCACTGTTCTTTCCGCTTGCTGAAAGCAGCAAGATCCATGGGATGGTCCAGAGATTCCACTTCTATTTCATACGTATAGAGTCCATCTTCATTTTCCGTATATCCGATATAGTCTTCTATAGAAGCTTCGGAAGCTTCCTTGGCAGTTCCTTCATATAGCTTTGTGTACCCCTGCCCGCTTAAGGTAATGTCTGCTTTCATGCTGCCGTCCGAAACGTAAAGCTTCGCATCCACAATCTTAAACATTGGAGAACTGGATTCTGCCGCTATCGTATACGTCCCCTCTGCCAGGTCTTTTGCATAAATAGGAAGCATCCCATATTTTCCTACTCTTACCTGTTCTGCCTGTTCTTCTGCGGGGGCAACTTTGCCATAGGACACTTCATTCTCGGCCGATGCCAAAAGCAAAGGCTGCATGGCACAAATCCCCATTAAAATTACTGCCAAAATTTTCTTCTTAACCACCCTGTACACCCTTCCCTGTTTCCTTTTCTTGCCTGTTTCTCTGAAAAGTTACTATAGCATAATGCCCTGTCAAAGTAAAGTATTCCTTTATTATTGAAAAAAGAAAGGCTTACTAGTATAATAAGGTGGATTATATTAGGAAACGTATTAAAAATGAGGAACCTTATCTGGCATGATTGAATTAAAAAATCTTACAAAAAAATTCGACAGCTTTACAGCTGTGGACCATTTAAACCTAAAAATTGAAACGGGTGAGTTTTTTGGACTGCTTGGACCAAACGGCGCCGGAAAGACTACCACCATCAGCATGCTTTCCACTCTCCTGCTTCCTTCCGAGGGGGAGATCTATATTGACGGCGAACGCCTCACAAGACAGCGCCCGGAATTAAAACGGAAGATCAGCGTGATCACTCAGGAATACTCCATGCGGCAGGATATGAATATGGACGAGATCATGGAATACCAGGGCCGCCTTTATTTTATGCCATTAAAGCAGATCCGCTCCCGCACAGAGGAGTTATTGGAATTCTGCGGACTGATCAATTTCAGGAAACGGAGCGTACGTAAATTATCAGGAGGCATGAAACGCAAACTGATGGTGTGCCGTGCCCTCCTTACTGAACCGGAAATCCTACTGCTTGACGAGCCTACTGCAGGTATGGATCCTCTGTCCAGACGGCAGATGTGGAACCTGCTCCGCCAGCTTAATGAAAAGAACCTGACCATCCTCCTCACAACTCATTATATCGAGGAAGCCCAGTCCCTTTGTGGAAGAGTGGCACTGATGAATTCCGGGAAATTAGAAGAAGTCAACACACCAGAAAACCTCATCAATGCCCTTGGAGCTTATGCCGTTGACGTTATGACAAAGGATGGTATCGTAAGCAAGTACTTCCATCAAAAAGAACAGGCTATCTCTTATTTATCCGGCATCGATGGGCAATTGACCCTTCGTGAAACTACACTGGAAGATGTCTTTTTGGAGCGTGCCGGCAAACATCTGACACCTTCTTAAACAAATAAACTCTTTATTGCTTTATTTTTTTCAAGGAGCTTTTATTATGGGAATAATAACCATTTTATGGGAAAAATGGACGGAATTTAAACGTGATTTTTATAAGATCACCTTGGCTGCCATGGTGGCGCCTCTGATGTATTTGATTGTTTTTGGTCTGGGAATACAAAACACATCCCATGGAGAACCTTATTTAAACTTCTTAATTCCCGGTGTGGTTTCACTGACCACCATGAACGGAAGTTTTAACGCTATAGCCCAGAACCTGAATGTACAGCGCTTATATGAAAAGGCATTTGATCAGGTGATGATATCGCCTACTCCTTTATGGCAGTTCATCGTAGGCCAGATCATCGGTGGCAGCCTGCGTGGCTTGTATGCCGGCAGCGTGATCTTGCTCCTCACCATGCCTATCCGCACCGGATTGGTTTTTAACGGGATTTCCTTTTTCATTATGTTTTTAAACGGAGCGGTGTTCTCTGCTGTCGGCGTGGTTGTTTCTTTTCTTGCAAAAAACCATGCAGACGTACCCCGTTTTTCCAATTACATCATTATGCCTATGTCATACATGTGCAATACATTTTTTTCCACAGAAAAAATGCCCCGTACCCTTCGGGGATTCGTATCCGCACTGCCTCTCTCTCAGACCAGTGGTATGATCCGTGGCATTGCATCCAGAACAGGTGCAGACCTTCGCGGCATCATCGTTTTGCTGATCTACCTTGCAGTATTTATGGCAATTGCGTTCTGGTTCATCTATAAAAAGAAAAACCTATAAAATCTGGACAAAACAGGCGGGACGAAAATGGTACTTCGTCACCGCCTGTTTTTATCATTTCATTTGCAACCGTTCAAAGTGAAGCATTTTGGAGGTTGGCTCTGAACAGTTATTAGTTTTCCTTCTTTAAACGGTCCATCTGTCAAGGCATATCATATACGTACAGTTCATGGAGTGCTCTCGTGGCACTGATATATCGGAACTGTTTAAAAAACGGATTTCCTGATTCTCCTCCCACTACAAACACCTGATCAAACTCCAGGCCTTTTGCCTGATAATAGGTGGTCACAGTGATCCCTTTTGCGAAAGCAGTACTGTCGCGGTCAATGTAAGACGTATTCCCAGCCCTGTCAGCAAGATAGGAATAACACTCTCTTGCCTCTTTTTCTGTCATAGTCAGAACTGCTGCTGTCTCATATCCGTCCGGGCCAAGCTGAACTTTAGAAAGAACGTCGCGCAGCGCTTCTTCTTTTCCATTGACTCTTTTTTCTTCTACTTCTTTTCCATGCCTCTGGAGGTATTCAATCCCGGATACCCCTGATATCTTTTCCGCATAAGAAGCAATCTCCACAGTATTTCGATAGCTTTTATTCATTTCTATCTGGCGGATATTCCTGCCAAATATTTTAGGCAAAAATGTTTGTACATCCTGCCCCGAATCATCCACTGTCTGGGCTTTGTCTCCTAATATGGTCATATTACAGGAAAACATCCGTTCCAGAATCACATACTGAAGGTAAGAGTAATCCTGCATCTCATCTATGACCAGATGCCGGATGTTCCTGCGGTTTTCTGTTGAAAAAAGCCGCTGTTTTAAATACAGCAATGGGTATACATCCTCATACTCCAGCATCCGCTGTTCTTTTGGGCAAGCTTCCAGCTCAGGGATCCCATACTCATCCAGAAGCCAGTTGTAGATCTCATAGACATCTCTGGTCACATACATCCCCATGAACCGTTCTTTTACAACTTCCAGCTCATCTTCCTGAAGGTTTTTCCCTCTCAGCGTCTCAAACTCGTCCACAAAATATTCCATCACGGCATCCATTCTGGACAAAAGCGGGATTTCCATGAATTTGTAATAAAAAAGATGGGTAATCTCTTCTGCACTTTTTTGAAAACCCTTATATTCTACATCAGAAAAATCAACCAGCCGGTCTTCCAGTTCGATCAAAAAGCCTTCCACCGCACGGACGTATTCCTTTGACTGCTTCCACCTGCAGTGCTCTGTATCTCCCCTTCGTATCTGGTGTTCAATAAAATGGTACCTGTCTTCGCAGTCTGAAACCACATCCTTTAATTGGCGGTAAGCAAACAGGTCAAAGCTCATCTCCTGAATATTCTCTTCTCCCAATTCCGGGAGGACGTGGGATATATAATCAGAAAATACACTGTTGGGGGACAAAATCAAAATATTGGAGGACTTTAAATGCTCCCTGTCATGGTATAAAAGGTAGGCGATCCTGTGCAGGGCAATGGAAGTCTTACCGCTGCCTGCCGCTCCCTGTATGACCAATATCTTGTCCTTTGTATTCCGTATCACTGCATTCTGCTCTTTTTGGATGGTACGGACTATATTTTTCAGCTGGATATCGCTGTTTGCACTGAGTTCCTGACGAAGAATGTCATCATCGATCTTTGTATCACTCTCAAATTCATAGACCATCTTCCCGCCGCGGATCTTATACTGCCACTTTGAGAGGATCTCTCCTTCCATCCTGCCGCCCGGTGCCTCATAAGAGGCCTCACCTTTGTCATAGTCATAAAACAAACTGCTGACAGGTGCGCGCCAGTCGTAGATCAGCGGTACACGTCCTGTCTTTTCTGAAAAATTCCCAATGCCGATATAAAATACTTCCGGCTCTTCTTCCCCTTCATATACAAAATCCACACTGCTGAAAAAGGGAGAATCCAGCATTTTTTTCAACCGATGATTCTTTTTTAAGTTTTCTTGCTTTGCATTTACTTGTGAGAGAAGTGCCTGCTGGTTGTCATAATTTTCATATCCGTACTGGTCCATCTCTGTATAATTTTCCCAGTAGTATTCATGCATGCCCTCGATGTCTTTTTGAACCGACTGGATTTTTTCATCCATCTCCGAGATTCGTTTTTCCAGCAATTCCGTCACATATGCAAGATATTCTGTTCCTCTGCTCATTCCTTTTCGCAAAACTTCACTGCAGTACCGTAAGCCATAACTTCAGCAGCCCCCTGCATCACAGCCGCAGAAGCATAACGGATATTGACCACCGCATCAGCCCCTAGCTCTTCTGCTTCCTGCACCATGCGTTTCGTAGCCAGAGCCCTGGCATCATTCATCATCTCGTTATATGCTTTCAGTTCACCGCCCACAAGTGTCTTAAAACCCTGCGTGATATCCTTTCCAAGATTTTTCGACTGGATCGTACTTCCCTTTACCAGTCCCAGCATTTCCAGTTCTTTTCCCGCAATATAATCAGTATTTACTAAGATCATCCTCTTCTCCACTCCTTATCTCTTTCATTCTACTTATGAATACCCCTATCATCGTACCGGCTAATGAAAGAGGTACCAATATCATAAGTGCTTTTACCGCTGCCGGTATACCGGGGATCAATGTAAAAGCAGCTATGATTCCGGCAAAATACGCCAGAATCACCAGCGTAACAATGACCGGGGCGATCATTTTCTTCCCATGTTTTTTCATCATCTTTCCCCCTTTTGCTTCCATCAGAACACCGGTGATAAATTCTGGTGTGCCGTGGATATTTGTTTATTTTATCATGAATCCACCGCCGGGTAAAGCATTACCTAAAAAAGGAACACGTCCACAATTTGTGAGCGTGTCCCCATGTTCCTCTATTTTTAATTCTGATCCCTTT
The DNA here is from genome assembly GCA_022776305.1 of Lachnospiraceae bacterium. Lineage (GTDB taxonomy): Bacteria > Bacillota > Clostridia > Lachnospirales > Lachnospiraceae > Choladousia. Next base: position 3,369 of record JALFIB010000053.1, on the reverse strand, counting down.
AGGATAATACAGAGAGCTTATATCCTGTCTCATCTTCAAAATCTTTTACTGCTGCTTTCTGCAATTTGTGGAGAAGCTCCGGATCTTTACCGCCCACCGGTTTTCCATCCACCTCACAGACGCCGATGCCAAGGGTGCCTGCACTGGAAATAATGATCTCATCTGCTTCCATCATTTCATCCACCGTAAAAGCCTTCTCCTCATAAGGAATCCCGGCTTTTTCACAGATCTTGAGAAGATGCTTTCTTGTAATTCCCGGAAGGATCAGGTTGTCTGTAGGAGCAGTGCGAAATACTCCATCCTTCAAAACATGCACATTACTGTGGGCACACTCTGTCACCCGTTCTCCCCTGTGGAAGATCGCCTCCTGGCATCCGGCTTCAAATGCTTCCTGATAAGCCATAACACTGGGAATCAGATTCAATGTCTTTATATTACAATGAAGGAATCTTGTATCCTCCACCAAGATCGTTTTCATCGGTTTCGTAAGGTTTGTCAGCGGTACTTCCCGGACAGTGATGAGAAGGTTTGCAGGTTTGCCATCTGTGGGGAATAAGTGGTTACGGGGGCCTGTGCCTCTCGTACACTGCCAATAAACCATGACCTCTCCATCAGAATCCATCAGATCCACACACTTTTGAAGCTCAGCTTTTAACTCTTCCCGCGTCATCTGAAAAGGCATTCGGAGTGCCTGATAGCTGTTAAAAAACCTTTCCATATGGGAATCAAGCTCGAAAATCCGGTGGTTTGCCGCATAGGTAGCGTCATATACACCGTCGCCAAAATACATTGCCCTGTCATTCATTGGTACTGTCATCTCTTCAATCAAACCGATCTTTCCATTGTAATATCCTACATTTTTCATACCATTTTCCTCCTTGTATTTTGCCGGTTACTTCCGCCGGTTCTATTATACATTTGTATCTGCAGGAAATGCAAGCTTTCGAAACTGCTCCTGTTCTCATAAAAAAGAAAAAACGCCTTGATTTCTCAAAGCGTCTCTGCTGCGTACAAATGTCTTTTATTTGCGAGCATTATATGATAATCCATTTTAATTGTCAATTATTTAAGGCATATTTCTTTATATTCCGTATTTTTTTGCTTTTCTATGGATTTACTCAAAAATTTTTTCTGTAAAACTCCCTTTTCGACAGTATCTGAAAAAATACATAAAAATGGTATTGATTTTTTCTTCAAAATCTGTTTATCTATTAATAGTTGTGAGAAGCTGCAGCATGCCTGTATATGAGTATCGGGCTGCTGCCAATAAGAAAAGAGTGAGGTAGATAGAATGAATCCGATTAAAGAAGGTAAGGTCCGCGAGATTTATGACAATGGTGACAGCCTGATCATGGTTGCTACTGATCGTATCAGCTGCTTTGACGTAATTTTAAATAACATCGTCACAAAAAAAGGAACTGTCTTGACCCAGATGTCCAAATTCTGGTTTAACATGACAAAGGATATTCTTCCGAACCACATGATCTCCACCGATGTAAATGATATGCCGGAATTTTTCCGCCAGCCGAAGTTTGACGGCAACAGCATGATGTGCAAAAAACTGAATATGCTTCCCATCGAATGCATCGTCCGCGGCTATATCACCGGCAGCGGCTGGGCCAGCTATGAAAAAGACGGTACCGTCTGCGGCATTAAGCTTCCGGAAGGATTAAAAGAATCCGACAAGCTTCCTGAACCGATCTACACTCCATCCACAAAAGCAGAGATCGGTGACCACGATGAGAATATTTCTTTCGAGCAGAGTATTGCTCATCTGGAAAAGTATTTCCCAGGCAAAGGTGAAGAATACGCAACAAAACTCCGTGACTGCACCATCGCCCTTTACAAAAAATGTGCTGACTACGCTTTGACCCGCGGTATTATCATCGCCGATACAAAGTTTGAATTCGGCCTTGACGAAAATGGAAACGTTGTACTCGGTGATGAAATGCTCACTCCGGACAGTTCTCGTTTCTGGCCGGCAGATGTTTATGAACCGGGCCACAGCCAGCCGTCCTTCGACAAGCAGTTTGCCCGTGACTGGCTCCGTGCAAATCCGGACAACGACTGGACACTTCCGCAGGATATTGTGGACAAGACCATCGGCAAATATCTTCAGGCATATGAAATGCTCACAGGTGAAAAGCTGTAAGAACTGAGAATAAAGCTGAAGATCTACACATGAAAAATGAAGATCCGTATATTAAAAATGAGAAGAACCCGTTTTATCACGAGGCCTTCTCATTTTTTATTCATCAAACTCACAATACCTCACAGGTATCTTCTTTCCGGATCTATCTCATTTCTGGGCCACTCTGCCTTACAGTATCTCAAAGGCATCTCCTTCCCGGATCACTCCACCTTGCAGCACTTTCGTAAATACGCCTTCTCTTGGCATGATACAATCCCCCATTACTTGGAAGATCTCACATCCGCTGTGGCATTCTTTTCCGATCTGTGTCAGTTCCAATACCACTTCATTACATTTAAATATCGTACCCACCGGAAGATTTTTAAAATCAATGCCGCTGACGATCAAATTTTCCCCGAATGCCCCCTGCTCCACTCGTGCGCCTTTTGCTTTGAATGCTTCGATGGCTTCATAAGACAGCAGGCTTACCTGACGGTGCCATTTACCGGCATGGGCATCTTTTTCTATGCCAAAATCTTTAATAAACCTTGCTTCATGTATATTTTTCTTTTGTGTTCCTCTTTTTTCGCTGATACAGACAGCCATCACTGTTCCCATTATTTTCTCCCACAATCTGAAGTTCTCCCGGTCAGAATATCGATCCCGTGGTCCAATTCGGTGATAATATATTCCAGACATTCCCGCACTGCCTTGGGGCTTCCCGGCAGGTTAATGATCAGCGTACTTTTCCTGATGCCGGCTGTGCTCCTGCTAAGCATAGAACGCTTTGTAAACTGCATGCTGTATGCCCGCATAGCCTCCGGGATCCCCGGTACAGCTTTTTCGATTACGGCAGAAGTTGCCTCAGGCATACAATCCCTTGGAGAAAAACCAGTCCCCCCTGTGGTAAGGATCAGATCCGCAAGATTTTCATCCGCAATCTTTTTCATTTCCTGCTCCAGCATTTCCTGCTCATCCGGAAGGATTTTTACAGACACTACCTCATAACCATGTTCCTCAGCAATGCGCCGTATCTCCGGTCCGCTTAAATCTTCACGTTCTCCTGCATATCCCGAGTCACTGGATACGATTACTGCTGTTCTTATTTTTCCCATAGCTTATCCCCCTATCTGCGACATCATATGGAAATCACAGGGCTGGTCCGATGTTCCTGTAAAATGGTGGCTGTCAGGCTTTTGAAGGACTGCATTCTGAATAGCTTCCCGAATCGCTTCATC
>JALFIB010000022.1 GCA_022776305.1 Lachnospiraceae bacterium | reverse complement strand
TGCACTTTATCCTTCAGCCAGCCGGATACGACAGACAGATCTCCCTTTGCAACCGGTCCCCAGACGTCGATGTCTTTTTCCATATTCTGCAGCATCTGTGCACCGTAGGCACTTCCCAGCGCGTAGGAGGGGAAGTACCCAAAGGAGCCGCCGGACCAGTGGCTGTCCTGCAGGCAGCCATGCTTATCATCGGGCACGTCCACGCCCAGATATTCTTTGTATAAGCGGTCCCATACTTCCGGCACATCTTTCACTTCCAGCGTGCCGCCGATCAACTGTTTTTCGATCTCATAGCGGATCATAACGTGAAGGCTGTACGTGAGCTCATCGGATTCAGTCCTGATCAAGGAGGGCTGTACCTTGTTTACCGCGCGGTACATCTGTTCCGCCGTCACGTCGCCAAGCTGTTCCGGGAAAAATTCCTGCATTTTGGGGAAAATCGCCTCCACAAAGGCACGGGACCGTCCAATGATGTTTTCATAAAACCGTGATTGGCTCTCATGGACTCCCATGGAAACACCACCTGCCAAAACCGTATACTGGAATTCGTCCCCAATCCCCAGTTCATATTTTGCATGGCCGCCCTCATGGATTACAGAGTACATGGAATCTGCTACGCTGTCTTCTTTATAATTAGTAGTGATTCGGACATCCTGATTGTTAAACTCCAGCGTAAAGGGATGCTCTGTCTCCCCGATGGTGCAATGGCCACGGTCCAACCCCATGACTTCCATCAGATAATCGGAAAATCTCCGCTGTGATTCCACCGGGTAATGCCTGTGGAGAAAACTGTCATCGATCTGCTCTGCCTGCCCAATCTTCTCGATCAACGGGACTAATTTGTCCCGGATCTCCCCAAAGAATGCATCCAGAAATTCCATATCTGTGCCGCGTTCATACTCATTTAAAAGGGCATCATACGGCTTTTTCTCCTTGTCATAATAACCTGCGAATTTGCGGTTAAAGGCTACCAGTCGTTCCAGCACCGGTCGGAACAGTTCAAAATCACTTGTCTCTTTCGCTTTGTGCCATACGTCGCTGGCCTCATTTGTAAGCATGGCATATTCCATATACTCATCCGCAGGTATCTGCACCAGCTGCCGGTAGCTTCTCTGTAATTCTTCCACCTCGCGGCGCTCAATCTCGCTGAGTTCCCCTTGATGCTCCTGTAAAAATGATAAAAGCTCCCCTGTTTTTTCATCTGTCAAAAGCTTCTGGCTCTCTCCTGCCAGTATCCCCAGTGCCACGCCACGCCCCTCTGCCGTATCTTTTGGCGCTACGGTTACGCTGTCAAGATACAGGGAGGAGGATGCTGCATTGTACGCATATAGTTTCTTTTGAAGCAGGTCAAGCTGCCCCAATGCTTCTTTTACTTCCATTTTTATTATTACCTCTTTCTCTAAACAGATATTTTCTACGAATGAATAGACTCTTTTGTTTTCTCTTGTTTCCCTGAAAGGGCGATGAATGTCAGCACAAACGCCACCCCTACAGATAAAACGGCTAAAATAATGGCCTTCCACAGGTTTCCCATCCCGTCCGGCCCATGGAACATTAGTATGGAACAAACTGCCGGAAAAGAATACACATAACATTTAATTCCAACAATTCCCTCATAAATACCGGCGATCACTCCTGTCATCATGACGCAGCGCAGCGCTTTTTTCTCTTTCAAACAGACGCCAAACAAAGAAGGCTCCGAAACGCCGGAAAGGAACGCCACGATCCCTGCGCTGAGGGCCTGTCCCCGCAGTTCTGCGTCTTTTGTGCGCAGGCACACTGCGAAGTCAGCTCCCGCCAAAGCAAGATTTGTGATCATAAATGCTGCCATAATACCTGAATCGCATCCATTTGTACTGATCTGGGTAATGGCTGTTGTCACAAAGATCCAATGCATGCCAGCCGGGATCAACAGCGGTATCACACATGCAAACAATGCCCACGCCACAGCTCCGGCGTGGACCGACAAATAAGTCAGCAGATTGGAAAAGCCCACACTGACCACCGTCCCCAGAGGTCCCACCACTAAAAAGCCGCAAGCCGTCGCCAAAAAGAATACAAGGAGCGGATAGATCGTGCCTTTTAATGCTTTTGGAAATTTTTCAGCTGCCTTCGGTTCAAATTTCGCAATCAACCAGGCTAACAGGATCGGTGATAAAATATTATACGCATACGTTGTCTTAACTACCGGAAGCAGCGTAAAGGTAACGGACTCCGTCCCACTCATCAGGGCTGCAAAATCCGGCATCAGCAGCATACAGACAGATCCAACGGTATAAAACAGATTCGCCCCGAAATGCTCCGAAGCCGTGACGGCAACCAGAATCGGCAAAAAGTAAAAAGGCGTGTCGCCGATCACCTGAAGGATTGTATCCGTACTCCCTGACAGAATTCCTGTCATATTGAGTAAAAGGTGGATCAGCTTTACCAAGCTTCCTGCCGTGATCACCGGAATCAGCGGCGCCATGCAGGCAGACAGATGGCCTGACCCGGTTGAGATAAGAGTTCCGATCTTCTTTTTCATGTTTCTTCCGTTCCTTTCCAAGACGTAGTCGATGGATAATATCTTTCAAATACTTCCAATTTTCAGTTGGCGGATACGCCATACCGGCGAAATGTGAAGCATTTTTAAGCCGGCACTGAACAATTACCATGATATAACAAAAAGTACAAAGAAACAACTCTTCAATTGTCATTTTCTATTTTGCATGATATGATTATCTACAAGTTCAGCTGGCTGTGCACGCTTGCATGCACAGGCCCGAATTTTTTACATTTACCGTGTTTT
>JALFIB010000286.1 GCA_022776305.1 Lachnospiraceae bacterium | reverse complement strand
GAGCCTACTTCTTCCCTTGACAGTGAAGAGACTGAGCACTTGTTCTCTACGATCCGCGACCTGAAGTCAAAAGGTGTTTCTATCATTTATATTTCACACCGTATGGAAGAGATTTTCGAAATCTGTGACCGGGTATCTGTCTTCCGAGACGGTACATACGTAAACAGCCGAGATATGGATGGTGTTACACGTGATGAGCTGATCTCCATGATGGTTGGCCGTAATGTTAAAAATGTATTCCCGAAGGTTGACTGCAACATCGGTGAGACTGTTTTTCGTGTAGAAGGCCTCACAGGAAAAGGTTTCCATGATATCAGTTTCGAAGTACACGCAGGCGAGATCCTTGGTCTTTCCGGCCTGGTTGGTTCCGGCCGAAGCGAAACCATGCGCGCTATTTTCGGATTGGATCCTCTTGATTCCGGTAAAATGTATCTGGAAGGAAAAGAGATCAAGATCAAACGTCCGAGAGATGCCATCAAAAACGGTATCTGTATGGTAAATGAAGACAGAAAAGGTTACGGACTCTGCCTCCAGCGTTCGATTCGTGAGAATATCTCTCTTCCGAACCTGCCAGAAAAGCAGAGAGGACTTCTTTTGAACCAAAAACGTGAAATAAAAGAATGTGAAGAAGCAGCAAAGATGCTTACGGTAAAATGTGCAAGTATCGAACATACAGGACTTTCCCTCAGTGGTGGTAACCAGCAGAAAGTCGTACTGGCAAAATGGCTGATGGCAAATCCAAAGGTTTTGATCCTCGATGAGCCTACACGTGGTGTCGATGTCGGTGCGAAGTCAGATATCCATACTCTGATGTGCCAGTTTGCTGCAAAAGGCATGGCTGTCATCATGATCTCTTCCGAGCTTCCGGAAATCATAGGTATGAGCGACCGTATCCTGATTTACCATGAAGGTACATTGAACGGCGAGATCAGCAGACAGGAAATCCTTTCTGGAACAGTTACACAGAAACACATTCTTTCAAAAGAATTCGGTGAGAAATAGGAGGAGAATAAAAGTGGCTTCAAATAATAAAAAGAAAGTCCTTGGAATGGACCACGACCAGTTTAATATGTTTATGGGTAAATACGGTATCGGTATTATCCTTCTCGGCATGGTAATTATCATCGCCATCCTGAAACCTATGTTTATCAAACCAGGCAACTTGCTTAACATCTTTACACAGATCTCCATCAATGGTTTGATCGCTTACGGTATGTGTCTTGCAATCACCACCGGTGGTATTGACTTGTCAGTAGGTGCACAGCTGGCTCTCGTAAGCTGTATCCTCGGACAGCTGGTAGGTGTTCGTGGAATGAACCTCGGCCTTGCAATCCTTATCGCAGTGTTAGTTGCCGGATTATTCGGATTCCTGAATGGTGTGCTGATCTCCAAATTTGATATGTTCCCATTCGTAGTTACACTGTCCATGCAGCTGATTATCCGAAGCATTGCCCAGATCATCAGTGAAGGTAAAGCCGTATCTATGGCAGAAAACAGCTTCAAAGCTATCTATTCCGGTAAATTCGGTCCTATCCCGAGACCGATCATCTATCTGGCTGTTGTTGTTATCATCATGTATATCGTAATGCACTGGACACGTTTCGGCCGTTACGTATACGCTGTAGGTGGAAATGTAAACGCTGCTATCGCTTCCGGTGTCAGCGTATTCTGGACAAAGACATTGTGCTACACCATCAGTGGTGTTCTTGCAGGTCTTGCAGGTGTTATCTTCACAAGTAAGACAGGTTCCGCACAGTCCAACATCGGTATTGGTTACGAGACTGATGCCGTTGCAGCCTGCGTACTTGGCGGTACTTCTTTCGCAGGTGGTATTTCCACAGCTCCCGGTGTCCTTCTCGGTGCGATCATTATCGGATGTATCTACAATGGTATGAACTTCCTGCGTATCGATTCCTACTACCAGTCACTGGCAAAAGGTGTCGTTATCATCGGTGCCGTACTTCTTGATATGGTAATGAACAAGAAGAATCGTTAATCTCTACTATTTATTCTATTGTATGACATGGAAAGTATTCCATTGTTATAAAAGCAAAAACTATTTATTTAAAGGAGGAATTCTTATGAAACTCAGAAAACTCGTAGCACTTTCAATGACAGGCCTTATGGTTGCTGGAATGGCTCTTCCGGTAGCTGCAGAAGAAGCTAAAGGCGGCGACGTTAACGGCGATGGCAAAATCGTTGTTGGTTACATCTCCAAAAACCTGACAGACCCGTTCCACGCTCCGATCAACAGCACAGCTGAAGAAGTTCTTCAGGGCATGGTTGACGACGGAACAATCGATGAGTTCACAGGTATCCTTGATGGCGCTACAGATGCTGCTAAGCAGTGTGACCTTGCTCAGGACTGTATCAACATGGGTTGCGATTACGTTATCCTGCTTCCGGCAGAGGCAGTTGCATCTGACCCGGCTCTTACGGCTCTCGTAGACGCTGGTGCAAAGGTTGTAGTTGTTAACTCCAAAACAGACAGCACAGACGATCTCGCTCTTACATACTGCGGTTCTGACGATGTTTACGCAGGCGAGCTGATGGCTGACTACGTTATGGAAAAAGTTCCGGATGGTGGCGTTTACCTTCACTGCCAGGGCGTTATCGGTAACTCCGCACAGATTCAGCGTGGCGAAGGTATCCTGAACAAACTGGATGACAAATGGGAACTGGCTGCAGACGTTCCGTGTGATTGGGCAGCTGACAAAGCTACAAACGCAGCTCAGGACTACATGGCTCAGTTCGGTGACGATCTGAAAGCTATCATCTGCGATAACGATGATATGTCATCTGCAGCTCAGCTGGCTTGTAACGAAGCAGGCAGAGAAGACATCGTATGTATCGGTGTTGATGGAAACCAGGGACCTCTTTCCATGGTAAAAGAAGGAACACTTGGCGCTACAGTTCTTCAGGACGGCGTTGGTCAGGTTACAGCTGGTATCGATGCAATCAAAGCTGATATTGCTGGCGAAACAGTTGAGAAAGAATACACAATTCCGTTCGTACTCGTTACATCTGAGAACGTTGATGAGTACCTTCAGTAAGAATGAGGTTCGAATTAACTGAATAACGAATTCCAAAAGGGACATGCACCATATGGTGTATGTCCCTTTTACGTATTACATCTTTCGCATTACATGTTTCGTATTACATCTTTCGCATTACAATCGAATGAAAATGACCAAAACACAAAACTTTTGTCTTATAAAACTCTATCAATCTTTTATCCCATATGCAGCTTCCAGAGTATCCTCTGCCTGGTCCAGCCTGTCTTCAAGTGCTTCGATCTTCCGCTCCTCGGCCCGGTATTCTTCCCTTGAGATCTCTTCATTCCGATATTTCTGTTCCAGCCGGTCTTCATATAGATCTAAACGTTCCTCAATATCATTGCCTTCCCGTTTCAGATTCAAAAACTTGTCCATCTGTTCTTGTTCTGTCCCTTCCGGCTTTGAAGCTTCTGCTCTGGCTACGTACTCTTCCACCAGCTCTGTCAACTTATCCACAGTGTCATTCTGCATATCCACTTGACTGTCCTGCAGGTTCATCTGCCCTGCTCCCATATCAGCCTGCCCCTGTGTCTCACTTTGTCCCTCTTGGGTGTCCGTCTGATCTGTACTGTCCTGCGCAGGTTTTTCCGTCGTTTCCTGTTTAATGTTTTCCGTCGTATCCTCAGTCGCCGGATGATTGGATTCGCTTTGCTGGCTCTGCTTTTTCAGATTCTTAACCTCCTGTTCCAGTTTTGAGATCTGCTCTTTTAACTGTTTTGTCTCAGAGACAGAATTCTGGTTTTGGCAGCCTGTCAACAGCAGCAAAGATAATATTCCTACTATAAGAATTAATTTTTTCTTCATAAGCATTTCCTCACTTTCTTCACATTCATCACGGGGTTCTGGTATACCACAATTTTAATATTCCCCTGATAGTTTGTTCGAAAATGCCCATTCTGATACGTAGTAAGTATTCCCTAACAAAAAAAGAAAAGCGTAGTTTTTCAAGCAAAAATGAAACGAGACCGCAAAAACGGCCCCGGAATTGATTTTTCTATTATTTATGTTATCAGTACCAAAAAAGGGAGCTGTTCTTTACAGCCCCCAATGCATTTTCCTTTACAGCTTCGCTGCAATTGCTTTTAAGTTTGCAAGACCTTCAATGGCAAGGGCTTCTCCGCTCTCTGCCAGTTTACGCCAGATCGCACAGTTGCCGGCCAGCTCCTCAAACTTCGGATCGAAGGATTCGATAACAAGCGGTCCGTCATAGCCAACTTCGTGAACTGCTTTGAAGAACTCTTCGAAAGGTACAAGTCCTGTTCCCGGAATACCACGGTCATTTTCATTTACGTGGATGTATCCAAGGTACTCTTTTCCGCAAGTCTTAACTGCACCTGCAAAGCTCTTCTCCTCACGGATCATATGGAAGCAGTCAAGATGTACTTTCATATTTCCTGTTCCTACATCTTTACAGAACTGAACTGCATCCTCCGCAATGTTCAGGAAGTGTGTCTCGAAACGGTTTACACATTCTACACAGATGGTAACATCGCCTGTCTCTTTTGCGTATTCTGCAACTTCACGCATACATGCAACGCCCCAATCCCATTCCTGCTGGGTACGCGGTTTCTTTGTCAGGTATCCCCATCCTGCATAGTTTACGCCGCCAAGGATCGGAGCACCCAATTCGTTACAAATATCAACTGCTTTTTTCATTGCTGCAACAGCTGCTTTACGGATCTCCGGATCCGGGGAGATCGGGTTTGTCTCAAGTGTCAATGTTGTTGTGCAGACACAATCAATGCCAACTCTCTCCAGCTCTGCTTTTACTGCTGCTGTCGGGAATTTAAAGGGATTGGAAATAGCAAAATCCACTACTTCAAAACCTATATCTTTTGCCTTCTGGATGATCCAGAGATCCTGCTCAGAAAAATTTTCCGCCCAAATAAAGCTATCTACACCAAATTTGAAATACATATCTTCCTCCTATTTCTGCCAAAAGAACACAATCTATATGTGTCAAACTTGCCGGAGGGCAGTTTGCCACTCCTGTATACCCCCAATAAGGAATGATTATTCCATAACGTAACCGCCGCAAAGGATATGGCGAACCGGCTCATCCTCTTCGATGGTCAAATGTATCTCTTCTGAGAAATGATTATCCGCTGCATCATCATTTACCTTGGAAACTTCACCAACGATAAGCGGGCCGCCCTCTGCGTAGAACAGATGGTAAACATACGGAGTCAGTGTAATGCTGTTTCCGTTTGTAATCTTAACAACTCCGCCTGCCGGAACGGTTACAGGCATACCGTCGCAGTACAGTGTAACATCAGACTCAGTATCTACTGCATAGCCTTCTGCTTCGCTCTTGGAATTCCAAACCTGTACACAAAGTGTACCGCCACAGCGGTTGATGATGTCTTCTGTCTTCTCATAATGGAAGTGGCACGGAAGCACCTGATTTTCCTTCATAGCGATCATTTTCTCGCAGTATGGACGTCCCGGGTCACTCATGCTGCCGTTTCTCAGTGTGAACAGGACAGCACCTTTCTTATCGAAATCTCCGCTGGCATAGTCTGTAACATCCCATCCAAGACCGACTTCACGCATGCGCTGGGTCTTGTCTTTTTTCTCTTCCCACTCTTCCGGTGTCCAATATGCAAAATCCGGAAGATTGAATTTCATCTCTTTACATAATTCCATTGCCCATTCAATGTTTGTGTTGATCAAAGAACGTTTCATTTTATCCTTCTCCTTTTTATTATGTATGATTCAGTAAGAATGCCCAATACATCCTCCCAGTTATGTCCCTATTATACTAAATTTCCATTTAACCTTCAACCCTAAAAGCCATTTTTACGAAAAATCTTTTTATGGTCTTTTCTGTTTTTTGGTAGTTATGCACAATTATTTTTTATTTCTATAGAAATATTTCATAATTATCATCCACACAATTCTTGACATTCGCGAAGATTTCATTTATTATAAAAACGTATACAAATATTTTCCAACCATATGATTTAGGAGGATTTTTATTATGTTAATGAACATGAAAGACTTACTTGCAGTTGCAAATAAGCACAACTTTGCAGTTCCTGCATTCAATGTCAGCGACTACTCCATGTTTAAAGGTCTGATGGAGATCACTGAAGAACTGAATGCACCGATCATCATTGCTATCCACCCGGACGAATTAAAGCATACTGGCGTAGAGATGGTAAAAGCTATCATCGAACGTTTACATAAATCCACAGTACCGAGTGTTATCCATCTGGATCACGGTGCATCCTATGAGCAGGTTCAGCTGGCTATCCAGAACGGCTTTACATCTGTTATGATCGACGGTTCCTCCCTTCCTTTCGGAGAGAATATCGCTATCTGCCAGAAGATCGTAGCTGCAGCTCATCCGGTAAATGTATCCGTTGAAGGTGAGCTTGGTACCATCGGTACAGCTGATGACTTCGGTGAGGCTGGTTCCAAAGAAATCAAATACACAGATCCGGAAGATGCAAAGAAATTCATCGAAGCTACAGGTGTTGACTGTCTGGCAATCGCTATCGGTACATGCCACGGCATTTACCCGAAGGGAGTAGATCCGAAGCTTCGTCTGGACATCCTCAAAGACATCAAGGCAGCAGTTCCGGAGACTCCGCTTGTTCTCCACGGCGGTTCTGCTAACCCGGATTCTGAGATCGGCGAATCTGTTACACTTGGTGTAAACAAGATCAACATCTCCAGTGATATCAAGGTTGCTTACTTTGAAAAGATGCGTGAAGTACTTCAGGACAAGAACGTACGTGAGCCGAACGTGATCCAGCCGTCTTGTATCGAAGCTATGAAAGAAGTAGCTGCACACAAGATCAAATTGTTCCAGGCTGACGGAAAGGCTAGCCTGTACTAATTCTATCGCAGGGTATCTTTACCTAAATCGTCTAAACAAAAGGTTCCGGATTTACCGGAACCTTTTTTCGCGTTTTGTAAAAAGAGTCACAAAGTGGCTCTTTGCGCGCCCGTGCGGGCACGCAAGTGCATATTCCCCTCCGCACGGGTCGCATCCTCACGGAGTGTTTTTGCGTTATAGGAAATCGGAATTTCCTATAACGTAAAAAAAGCGTCCCGCTGTACGGAACGCTTTTCATGTATTTTATTCTTATGTTCGGCTTATGCTAATTTAGATTTTGCAAGCTCTACCAGTGTTGCAAAGCCTTCTGCATCATTCACTGCCATGTCAGCCAGAACTTTTCTGTTCAGTTCTATGCCTGCCAGTTTCAGTCCATACATAAATTTGCTGTAGGAAAGTCCGTTCAAACGAGCTGCTGCGTTGATACGAGCGATCCACAGCTGTCTGAACTGACGTTTTTTCTGCTTACGTCCAGCATATGCACTTGTAAGTGCACGCATAACGGACTGTTTTGCAACTCTATACTGTTTTGATCTGGCTCCTCTGTAACCTTTTGCCAGTTTCAATACTCTGTTATGTCTTTTCTTAGCGTTCATGCCGCCTTTAATTCTTGCCATGTCTTATTTCCTCCTTCGCCTGATCTTATAAATACGGTAAAATCTTCTTCATGTTCTGAGCGTTTGTACGATCTGTGACCGTAGCTTTTCTCAGGTTTCTCTTTCTCTTGGTGGATTTCTTTGTTAAGATATGGCTCTTATAAGCTTTGTTTCTCTTTAATAACCCTGTACCTGTCTTTTTGAAACGTTTTGCAGCTGCTCTGCTAGTTTTCATTTTTGGCATCGTTTAGTTCCTCCTTATATTAAATATCTGAATTAACGCTTTTCCGTCAAAAACATGGTAAGGCTTCTGCCTTCCTGTTTGATCGGTTTGTCAATGACCGCTACATCTTCAAGTTCCTTCGCAAAGTCCTCAAGGATATGGCGGCTGGCCTGCATGTGGGCCATTTCTCTTCCGCGGAAACGCAGGCTTACTTTGACTTTGTTACCCTTTGAAATGAATTTTTTGGCACTGTTCACCTTTGTATTCAAATCATTTACATCAATATTCGGTGACAACCGGACCTCTTTTATTTCAATCGTTTTCTGTTTCTTTTTGGCCTCTTTTTCTTTTCTGGCCAATTCGTAACGATACTTTCCGTAATCAATAATCTTACATACCGGCGGTTTCGCGGTCGGAGCGATCTTAACAAGGTCAAGCTCTGCTTCTTTTGCCAGCTTCAGCGCATCTTTCGAAGACATGATTCCAAGCTGTTCGCCGCTCTCACTGATGACACGGACTTCGCGGTCCCTAATTTGTTCGTTGATCATTAATTCGCTAATGGTACTACACCTCCACACATTGATATAAAAAAGAGTGGATAACAAAGTCATCCACTCAAATCCTCACATAAAACATCTATGCACTACATAAGATGTATACTCCTGATATGAACCGCTGGTCACCTCATGTGCCAGGGTGAGAGTGGATACTCTGCTTTCCTGTTAATCAAAACCTTTAATAGGTTATCACATGAGGCATCCAATGTCAAGGGAGTTTATCCCAAAAGTTCAGGAAAAATCAGTTTTTTCAGCTGTTCTTATCATCAAAGGTCACGCATTCCGTTTCCTCGCATTTACATGCGGCTGCGCCGGAAATGTCTACCTGCTGCGCGTGGCAGATACATTGGTTATTATATTTGCAATTTACTGCTTCACATTTAATGTCGATCTTGGCGGAAGGGCTTCCCATAGAGCTTCTGGCACTTTCCTGCCTGCGCTCCTGAAAGCTTTCGCAGCAAGTGTCCTGACACTCTTTTGCATTCTCTCCTCCCACCAGAATATCTCCTTTGCTGCAGTACATCGCGTTATTATACACGCAGTGCTGAGCAGAACAAACTAAAGCTGGCATAATCACTACCTCCTGAATATTTATTTTGTTTCAGAAGATAGTTTTTACATTTTTAGGGCATAATATACATCAACCTGTATATCCCATAAGCATACGCGGCAAGAACAGTACAACATCAGGTATGTATGTGATCACTATAAGCACCAAAAGCATGGTTATGATCGGCCACCATATCTCCTTAATTACATCCTTCAAAGGTGTGCCGGAGATTCCGCTGGTGATGAAAAGCAACATGCCAAAAGGTGGGGTAGACAGTCCGATCATCATGTTGAAAATAACAACGAGGCCGAAATGTACCAGATCGATTCCAAAAGCTTTTGCGATGGGGAGAAGGATCGGTATAAATACCACCTGAATCACGGATGTATCGATGAACATACCTAAAATTAAGATGGCAAAGTTGACGATCAACAGGAAAATGTATTTGTTGTCGGTAAGCCCTGTAATCCATGTTGCCACAGTGGTAGCCACCTGCTCCTTTGCCACGATATAGGAAATTGTCGTGGCCGCACCAATCATGATGGAAGTGGTACCTGTCGCTTTCACTGTATCGACCAGCACCTGCTTAAAGCCTTCCCATTTCAGCACGCGGTATCCGAATACTGCCACGATCAGTGCATAAAGGCCCGCTACCGCACCTGCTTCCGTAGGCGTCATAATACCGGTGTAAATACCCACCAGAAGGATTACCGGGGTCAGAATCGCAGGAATGGCGTTGAATGTATATTTGATAAATTCTCTCAGATGTACCTTTTCGCTGATCGGATAATTTCTTTTGTGGGCAATGACCATGATGTAAACCATAAGGGCTAATGCCAGCAAAACACCCGGCACCATGCCTCCCATAAACAGAGCTCCCACGGAAGCTCCCGACAGCATGGAATAAATGACCATTGGAATACTTGGAGGAAAAATCGGGCCGATGGTTGCAGATGCCGCCGTAATCGCGCAACTGAATCCGTCGTCATAGCCTTCTGCCCTCATGGCATCAATCTCCATCTTTCCAAGGCCGCTGGCATCTGCAATGGCAGAACCTGTCATGCCGGAAAATACAAGAGATGCCAGTACATTTACGTGTCCAAGGCCTCCTTTAAAACGCCCTACAAATCCCATGGCAAAACCAAAGACTTTTTCTGTAACTTTACCGCTGTTCATTACGTTGGCCGCAAAAATGAATAATGGTACAGCAATAATGGTATAGTTTGTATAAAAGGTCTTCAGCGTCTGCTGTGCCACCATCTTCGGGCTCTCACCGGTCACTAGAAAATAAAATACACAAGCAGTCATCATGCCCATAGGAATCGGCATTCTCAGGATAAATATCAAAACAAAAATTAATAAAAATACCATTAATGCTGTGCTTAATTCCATGATTCCTTCGCCTCCCCCTTCGTTGCCTCTTCATATTCGGTTGCTGCATCAATGGCTTCCTGCGTCTCGCTCTTTGTCTCATCCAACATTTTCTTTACAGCTTCTTCTCCGCCGAGGCCGGTAAACACCATGATTTCTGTGTACATATCCATTGCAATATAGAGGATCATAATGATCATAAAGGGGATAAATGGAGCGTATACAATATTCAGCCCTATTTTAAATACACTGGTTACCTGCATTTTCATCTGCTGGATCATCTTGCAGCTGGGCACAAACATGGCGATAAACGCAATGAGCATCAATAAATTTCCAAGGAAACCGCATACTGCCTTTCCTTTGATGCCAAGCTTGTCGTAAACCAGCGTAAAGGTAACGTGGCTACGGCTGCGCTCTGCATAACATGCCCCTAAAACAACCAGCCACACGTAACACATGACAGTCACTTCATAAGCCCACGGTACCGGATTGTTGAAAACGTATCTTGCGGCTATCTGAATGACAAACACGCAGAACATCACCACGAAAGCGATGACCGGAATGTACAATTCCACACAATCGCGGATAAAACCTCCGATTTTCTTTAAATTATTCATTTTTTTCCCTCTCAATTCTTTCTATCTTTATAGGAAAATATTCCCTAAACCAAAACAGGCAGAATTGCAGCAGGTTTTCGTCCGTCTTTCCTGTGGATATAATTTAAGATAACCGTACGGCTATGGATTTCATGGTGAAACCCTCCTGATACGGTCCAAGAAAGGAATTGTGAATCCTTCGACAAA
>JALFIB010000110.1 GCA_022776305.1 Lachnospiraceae bacterium | reverse complement strand
GTTCTTGCCGTGATACCGGAAGGACAGGGCCTGTTCGCTGTACCGCTTGCCGTCGCAGGCTTCGCAGACTGTGGTCACCGGGTCCATAAAGACCAGTTCCGTCACAATGGCGCCCCTGCCCTTGCACACCGGGCAGGCTCCCTTGCTATTAAAGGAGAACAGAGCGGCGTCCACCCCGTTTTCCGCCCCCATGACCTTGCGGATCTCGTCGAAGAACCCCAGGAAAGTGGCGGGCGTGGAACGTCCGGTGGCCGTCACCGGGGACTGATCCACCAGTACCACCCGGTCCTCATATTGCTTGGCAAACACGTCCCGGATAAGCGAGCTTTTGCCGGAACCGGCCACGCCGGTGACCACCGTGAGCACGCCCAGCAGAATGTCCACCGACACGTTTTTCAGATTGTGAATCCGGGCGTTCCGAATGGGAAGAAATTCCCTGGGTGTTCTGGGATTGGCTTTCACGGGGATCTGTTCCCCCATGGCCTTCCCCGTCAGGGTGCCCGAGCGGAGCAGCGCCTGGTAGCTGCCCTGGAACAGTATTTGTCCGCCGTTTTTACCCGCCAGAGGGCCTACGTCAATCACCTCGTCGGCAATGGAGATCACGTCCTTGTCGTGCTCCACCACCAAGACGGTGTTGCCCCTGTCCCGGAGATCCCGCAGCAGTTTGGTCATGCGGAAAACATCTCTGGGATGCATGCCGGTGCTGGGTTCATCAAAGATGTAAGTCATCCCGGTGAGGGAACTGCCCATATAGCGCACCAGCTTCAGCCGCTGGGCCTCGCCGCCGGAGAGGGAGGCGGACTCCCGGTTCATGGAGAGATAGGGCAGACCGATGTCGATCATCCGGGTCAGAGACGCCACCAGAGCGTCCACGATGGTTTGCGCCCGGGGGTCGTCGATGGTTTTCAGAACGCTGACCAGTTGGGTAAACTCCATTTCGCACATCTGGTCGATGCTGTATCCCGCCACCTTGCAGGACAGGGCGGCGGCGTTCAGCCGCTTGCCCTTGCAGACGGGGCAGGGCCGCTCCTCCACCAGATACATCAGCCGCTTCACCGAGGCTTCCTTCAGGTTGGACGTGTCCCGGTTGATGAGCATCCGGTGGAGGTAGTGGGAGATTCCGTCCACCTTTTTGTGGAGCCGGGGACCGTCAGGGGTGTCCGCACCGTAGAGCAGGCGGTTTCGTTCCGTCTCGGTGAAATCCTTCCACTTCTTATCCAGGGGGAAAATGCCCGCCTCGGCGTACTGTTTCCAGTACCAGTTGCCCACATGGAAGGCGGGCAGATCCACCATCCCCTCGTTCCAGGTCTTTTCGGGATCAATGCGGCCCTCAATGTCGATGGTCATTACCTTGCCGATACCGGAGCACTCCGGGCACATGCCGTTGGGGTCATTGAAGGAGAAGTAGGAGGCGGTGCCCACATAGGGCGTTCCAATGCGGGAATAGAGCAGCCGCAGGGCGGCGTACAGGTCGCTGATGGTGCCAACCGTGGACCGGGCGTTGCCTCCCAGGCGGCTCTGGTCCACGATGACCGAGGCGGACAGGTTGTCGATGCGCTCCACCCTAGGCTTTTCGTACTTGGGCAGCCGCCCCCGCATGAAGGCGGTGTAGGTTTCGTTCATCTGCCGCTGGCTCTCGGCGGCGATGGTGTCGAATACGATGCTGGATTTGCCTGAACCGGAGACACCGGTGAATACCACGATCTTTCCTTTGGGGATCTCGAGAGATACATTTTTCAGGTTGTTCTGCTTCAGACCCTGAATGATGATCTTATCCTGTCCTGCCATCAAGCTCTCCTCCTGAATCCGTTTTCTCTTACTGATTATACCGGCGTGGGGAATGGATTTCTCGACTTCCCTTGCCGTGTATCCTCAGACGGTGACGCGCCGCAAAAAATACCACGCCGCTCCTCCGCGGGAAAGGGCGCACTACCTGCCGGGGCGTATCCCTAGTCTGAGCGCGTTGCGTGCAGTCCTGTATTGCCGTAGTTTGTAATAAGTACTCACCAGAGATAGGGGATGAGCCGGTATTTTACTTTTTGCTGATACTCCCGGTAACCCGCGAGTCCTTCTTGGAGGATGGCCTCTTCGTTTCGGATGCGCAGGACGATGACTGCCGGGTAGGGCAGGAGCACGGCGAAGGAGATCCACGAGCCCAGCACCAGCGGCATCGACAGGTACAGCAGGATGGCGTCGGTGTACATGGGGTGGCGGACGATGCCGTACAGCCCGGTGTCAATGACCTTCTGCCCCTCCTGAATCTCCACCGTACGGGAGAGGTAAGCGTTTTCCCGCATGACCTCGGCGTACAGGCCATAGGAGACCAGCAGCAGTCCCGAGGATGCAACGACCAGGGAATGAGGCACCGTCGTCCAGCCGAACCGAAAATCCAGTCCGGCCGCAAGGAAGGCCGCCACAAATAAAAACGCGGAAAGGGCGACGACGCGTTTCTGTTCAGGCTGCTTTTCCCTGCCGTTGAGCCGCTTCTTCGGCAGTTCCGGCGCTTTGCAGAAAAGAATGATCCCGAAGACCGCCATGGGGAGAAAAAGATGAGCCATTAATCGCCATCCGTTTGGATAAAAAATCGTTCCGGCCGCCGGGAACAACAGCAGGCCCACCAGCACCACGCCGGCAAGATATTTGGTCAAAGCATTCAGCATCAGTTTCATGGCCGTGTGCCCTCCATTTCTCAGTATATATCATATTATAGTTCAGGTTCCCTTTGGCCGATAGGCAGATTTTGCAGGGAAAGGTGTCAATTTTATAGATGTGGTACGGTGCGGTACGTTGAAAGAGGCAGAACCGACCTGTTTTTTTGAGTAGCGATTGGTGCCCGGGCCCGAATGTCCGGCATTGGGTGATCCGCGCCGGACGCGAATTTTGCCGTGTCTGCAAAAAACATCCGGAGGTCCTCGACGACTTTACCATTCCGTGCTATACTGGTAAAACTACTACAGTAACGGAGAAGCCGCATGAAGAAGATACTTTTTATTTGCCACGGCATTATCTGTAGAAATCTCTAAAAACCCAGTAATATCAAGGTTTTTCCGACTTGAGGGTGGTGCTACTACACCACTACTACACCACCGAGTCTCGATGTGACAATAATTATGAAATCGAGGTCAAGTTCATGGAAAACAGAAAGAATATCAACGGTATCAATTATGTATTGGCAGGAGATTACTACATTCCGGATTTAAGGCTCCCGAACGAAGAACGCTCTATTGGAAAATACGGTCGGATGCACCGTGAGTATCTCAAAGAGCATAATCCGATCATGTTCAATGATCTGGTTCTGGAAGGTCAGCTCTGGACTTATCTTGCCGATCTGAACGAACAGGCGCAGAACAGGTTGCAGCGAGTCATTCGGCAGATGCAGGAAGCCGAGTCTGTGACTGAGGAATTGAAAGAGAATGACCAGTGGTTATGGATTCAAAAGATGAACAGTATCCATAACCGGGCTGAGGAAATTATCCTTCATGAATTGGCCTACGGGGAGGATGTGGAATGAGATTTCTGGAAGAATTTTGGTACGGTAATATTGAACCAATGGAGTATGACACAGATGCCGGAAAGGAATACGGGAATGTACTTCGCCTGATTACCAAGAATGAGGAAAAACTTCTTGCGAGCATGACGGATGAACAGAAGGAATTGTTCTCACGATACACGGACGCTGTTCGGGAATACCAGACCATGGCCGAGTGCTTGTTGTTTCAGAATAGCTTTAAATTGGGGGCAAGGATGATTACAGAGGTTTTGGAAGAATAAAGTATACAGCCTGCCGGACTTCATTCATGGAGTCCGGCTCTCTGACAAAACAGCACCTTAGGGGCATTAGATTGGAGAGTTACTACATGGAGAAGATTGTTACAAATAAGATCCGATGCAAAAAATGCGGTGATGTAATAGAAAGTATACACCGCCATGATTTCAAGTTCTGCAAATGCGGTGCAGTGGCTGTTGATGGTGGCAAAGACTATTTGCGTCGCTGTGGAAACCGTGAAGACTGGGAAGAACTGAGCGAATATGCTGAGCGATAAAACTGTTCAAACAATGCCCATCAATCCTTGATGACTGATGAGCATTGTTCGTTATATCCGGAGTCTATTATTGTAGATTTGCTTTTGAGTTATGTTATCACTCACTGAATTCAAGCGCCCGAAAAATAGGCCGATGATTTGCGTCACCGAATCATCGGTCGTTTTTACTGCCTTTTGATAAGAATAGGTCGTTTTATGAAGGAAAAGAAAAGGATTAACCAGTTTTCTTTTTGTAGAAAAAACAAGTAAAGTTTCGCTTTACATAGAACCACAAGAAAAAGAACTATTCTAAGGCGTTAAATTGACTTTATTCGCAATTTAGAATATAATATATTTTGTATAGTTTTGTCAAACCAGTAGCTTTTGCAGGAGTTTCGGAGCATATTTAGGAGGCCTTATGATGAAATATTGTTCAATACGACAGATTTCTGAGAAATGGGGAATTTCTGTTCGTCGGATACAGGTGCTTTGCACTGAAGATCGCATCCCTGGCGCTGTAAAAATAGGATATTCTTGGGCAATTCCCGCAAATGCTGAAAAGCCAAAAGATGCAAGAGTGAAATCTGGAAAGTATATAAAAAGCAGAACATGGTCCAATTGACATAGGAGGTGCATTGTGGTGGATAAAATCCAATCTATTCCGGAAGCAAGATTGCTTCTGGCCTCCTTGCGATCTGTGGGGTATAACGAGGAAACTGCGATTGCGGATATTATAGATAATTGTATTTCGGCTCAGGCCCATGAAATTAAAATCTTATTTGACTGGGAAAAGAAACGAATCGTGATTTCTGACGATGGTTTCGGCATGAGTAAAAAGGATCTGATTGAGAATATGCGAATAGGATCTTCTGATCCCAGCAAAATCCGAAACAAAAATGATTTGGGACGATTTGGCATGGGTATGAAGACAGCAGCATTTTCTCTTGGAAAAAAGCTGACAGTTGTAACAAAATCAGATTCTGTTGTGAGCAACGCTTCTTGGGATTTGGAGCAGATTCCAGAGATTGGGTGGAACTTGATCATTCGGGGCGAAAATGAAATCGCAGATTTTTCCTCTCAGATGGGTGAACAGGGAACGATTGTTGTCATTGAAAATCTGGATCGTGTAATCGACATCGAGGATGAAAAGAAGGCCAAGAATAAATTTTATAGGATTGCAAGTAAGACAGAAAAACATTTAGCACTTACGTTTCATCGATTTATTGAAGAAGATGGTCTCATTCTGGAACTGAATGGTGCTCCAATTAAGGCATGGAATCCATTTATTTTGGAAAATAGTGCAACCCAGGAATTGCCTGAGGAATCGGTTTTTTCAGATGACGGCTGCGCAGAAGTAGTCATCCAGCCTTATGTTCTGCCTCATAAAACAAAATTTGCATCTGATGATGATTATCAAGCAGCAGGGGGGCCAAAAGGATGGAACTATCACCAGGGTGTTTATGTTTATAGAAACAGGCGCTTAATTATCTGCGGAACCTGGTTTGACTACATAAAGAAAGAACCGGCATACAATTTGGCTCGCATTAAGGTTGACATTACATCAGCCAGTGATGAAGATTGGAAAATTGACATTAAGAAGTCAACAGCTTCTCTTCCGAGTTATGTTAAGGAATCGATGGAAAGAGAGATTGATCTTTGTACTGAAACTTCAGCTCGTGTATACAACTCTCGTGGGAGTTACTCAAAGTCTAATGTCAGTGCGCCTAATCTGGATTATGTATGGGAGCAGCGGAAACAGAATGGCCGATATTCTTTTCATATAAATAGAAAGCATTCTCTGCTGAATAATATCAAGAAATATTTAGACGACCAGGGCAAATCGACTCTGTCAGCATATCTCACTCTGGTTGAAAATTTTGCACCGTTTATGCAGTCTGGAGTGACAGATTCTCTGAATAAAGGAAAAGCTGGTGAAGAGCCTGATAAGACTTCCTTGGAGTATCAAGTGCAAATCAAAGAATTGACAGATATGATTTCAATCTTTTTGTCGCAGGGATTTACTAAAGAAGAAACGCAGTCTACGTTGCTGGACATGGCTAATTATAGACATCTGCGTGAGGACATTATCAGACTGGTGGAGGAAGCACGATGATTAATACGCCGAAAGATTTGAGTGATATTGAAGTCGGTTTATATAAGAGTGGTTATGGAATTTGTGAGAAGCTCGTAAAAGAAGAACATATGACTATTGCTGCAGCAGTTGAAAAGACTGCAGAGCAATTTAGCAGACTGAAAATTGACGGTGTAAGCATGATTTCTGATATGGAATGTTTCAAGAAATTCCTGTTCAGTGAAGTGACAGCCTACACAGAACCGTCTGTTGGCGTGTGTGACCCAAATTTGGAAGATAAGAATTGGTGGGATGAGCTCAAACAAGATCCAAAATTTAAACCGGAATATTGGAGCCGTTACTATGACTATCTGCTGAAGAAACCATCTTGGAGCATTACAGCAGTGGAAGAGATCAATTCATCTACGGATGAGATTATGAATGCTTTGACTAATCCCCGGAAGGGTGTAGCTGGTGAACGAATGGGCATGGTGTTTGGCTATGTTCAATCTGGTAAAACGGCACATTATATTGGGTTGATCAATAAAGCCTACGATGCGGGATATCGCATTGTGATTGTGCTGTCCGGCATTCATAACAGCCTTCGCAGCCAGACTCAGTCCCGTATTGATGAAGAAGTTCTGGGATATGAAACAAGCCTGGAAAGCATCGGAGATATGACCCGAGAGCGCAATGTGATCGGTGTTGGGGTAGGTTCTCACAACCAAGTCGAAACTGTTGTCCAGTCGATTACGACACGAGACGAAAAAGGCGATGTCAATAAAAAGACGGAAGGCGTATCTATGATGCCTCCGTTCATGATTGTTACAAAAAAGAACGCCTCTGTTCTGCGCAAAATTTTGAGGTTTTTCCGTAAAAATCATTGTGCAGAGATTATAGGCGGAAAGAAGAAAATTCCAGCAAAATATCCCGCACTCATTATTGATGATGAGGCGGATCAGGCTTCTATCAATACGAAAGAAAGCTATGACGATCAAGGAAATGTTCTGGATGATTATAATCCTACGACTATCAATGGATTGATTCGAGAGCTACTTGGTGTATTTGAATGCCGTTCCTATATCGGCTATACTGCTACACCTTTTGCGAATATTTTTATTCCTCCCCACATAGACGATGAAAAATACGGAACAGACCTTTTCCCCAGAGATTTTATATACAGAGCTCCAAGAGCAGATCAGTATATTGGCGCAAGAGAGTTCTTTGGATTGGGCAGTAATGAGGATGTTCCTGCGATGCCGCTTTACCGTAAAATCGTGGGTGGAGCATCCTATCTCGGCAAAGGTACTAAATCCACAGATCCGGTAGGTGAACTCCCCACGGAGCTTAAATTGGCCATGAAATGCTTTCTCCTGTCCACAGCACTTAGAAATTGCAGAGGACAACGGAACAAGCCCAATACGATGCTAATCCATATTGTCCGTTTCGTTGGCCAACAAAACAAGATTAAACAAAAAGTCCTGAAGTATTTTAAGGAAGAGATTGACCACTATATTCGTTATGGAGATCCCATGATCGAAAGCGAGCTAAAATCGATTTGGGAAGAAGACTATGTCCCTACTACTAACAAGATGAGAGTACAGTTCAGCAAATATATGTCTGGATGCGCTGATGTCAGTTGGGACTGCATCTGGACTGAAATTAAACGCTTGATTTATGACAAGGAAATCAGTGTATATAGTGTCAATGGTAAGAGTGAAGATGTCCTTCTCTATAAGAATCACGAGGGAAAACCATTCAATGTCATTGTGATTGGCGGGGACAAGCTCTCCAGAGGCTTGACACTGGAAGGACTGACGGTAAGCTACTTCACCCGTAGTTCCAATACATACGATACGCTGATGCAAATGGGCCGATGGTTCGGTTTCCGTCCCGGCTACTTGGATGCCTGCAGACTGTTTACCACGCCTGCTCTTCATGCAAGCTTTTCTCACATTTCTATGGCTACTGAAGACCTTGCGGCACAATTTGACTTTATGAACAGCGTGATTCAGACTCCAAAAGAATTTGGCCTGCGTGTTGCATCTCACCCAACACTTGAAATTACCAGCAGGAATAAAATGAGAACTGGTCAGGAGTTTCAGAGGGATTTCAGCTGCAAGCTAAGTCAGACCCGTGTTTTTGATATTGATGGTGAGCAGTACGACAGAAACTTTGAAGCTGTTGAAGATCTTCTATGTGCGATTAAAGGCTGCCGCATAACAGCAGAACAATATCAGCAGATATTTGGGAGAAAAGCTCCTGGTGAGCATTTCTTTTATATAAATGTATCTGCCCATGATGTTGCCAATTTCTTTGAAAGCTATGAAACATCCAAAACTGCGACCAGAGCAAACAGCAAATATATGGCAGATTATGTCCGCACTATGAATGCAGATGGAATTGGCGGTGTTAAATCATGGACGGTCTGCCTGATCAATGTCAGTGGTCACGGCAAAGCCTTTGATATTGCAGATCTCAAAGATGTAGGCGGAGGTATTTTCAGAAAAGAAGGTTCGGGTGTGGATTCCTATGAGACTACCTGTTCTATCCACACAATGACATCTGCTGATCATGAGTATTTGGATTATGATAAGGATTTGTTTGACAAAGTTCAGGAACTGAAGGAAAAGTATAAAAATGATCCCGCTAAAATAAAAATCAGTGAAATAATACGAAGAGAAACAAGGCCATTTTCAAATGGTTTGTTAATCCTGTACCCGATTGGGGATGCGGGGGACCTGACTGTTAAAAAGGGAGATCACAAGCCACCCTTCGGGTTTGCGGCGGTATTCCCTGATAGAAAGGGAAAGGGTAACCTCAAATTCTATCGGATGAATGACATTGCATTGGAGAAAGACAGCGATGAGTTTTACGGCTAATATTTACAACGGAATATTGTCCGACATATCTGCAGGGTCAAGCCAGACTTTCCCCTTTGCGATGCGTCTGGTGAAGTTTGACAATGGTATTATGATTGCGTTTGCAGTCAACATTGCGTCAAGAATGCGCTCAGCGTTTTTATCTGTGACTTCAGAAGTCCCTAAGAGCAGATTTCCACACTGGAAAGGCGTTGAAATTGAAACGGCTACACTGCCAGCGTATGGAATTGATACGCCTTTTGTTAATCTCTCTCAACTGCCGAATAGCGCCAGTGACATTTTTGAAATTGTTGTTGAGGACCTGAGAAGCCAACTTGAAGCAGCAGAAAGCGCCGAGGAGTCCTTATCTGTCATCATCAGAGTTCTAACAAAGTGGAAGGAGTTTTTTGCTGCTGATAAAGAGCTGTTGATGTCGGAAGAACGTCATCAGGGTCTTTATGGGGAGTTGCTGTTTTTGAGTGAGTGCTTGGATTCGCAGGGATTGGAAGCGGTTTCGCACTGGGCCGGCAGTGAAGATGAAACCCATGATTTCTACTTTGGTCCTCATGCAGTTGAAGTGAAAACCACCTCTGCGCAGGCTCCCTATTTTGCCCGTATCAGCAGTGAATACCAGTTGGACAACAGCGACATTCCAGGAAGATTGTTCCTTCGTTTCTATGCGCTTCGCAGAAGTAACAGCGGGGGTGAAAAACTGCCGGAACGAATTGCTGCCATCCGTAGCAGATTGTATGAAGATGTATCAGTTTTGCAGAAGTTTGATGAAAAGCTAAAGAAATATGGCTATTTTGATGAAGCCGCAGATAGTTATACCGTTGGCTATTATCAACGAGATCTTTATTGTTTTGCAGTAGATAATGGTTTTCCTAAAGTTACAAAAGAAACACTGCCGCTGGGAGTTGCGGATCTTACATATCGAGTCAGCATCATGCTTTGTATGCCATATGCTCAAGATATAAAATCTGTATTTGAAGTTTTGAGAGGAGGGGCCTAATGTGGTAAACGAGAAAATTCTTGAATTTTACGAAGAATTTCGAGATGAAGTTCTTGGATATGTGAAAGAGAATGGCCCTATTTCTACAAATACGGCTTTCAAAATTTTGTTCCTGTCATACCTAACGGAAGCGGGAGAAACTCTTGTTTCGGACTGTACGCTTGTGGACTTCAAAAAAGATGGTGAAAATATGAAACTGGATGGCTATGCGTTCAGTGAGTATTTCCATTCTCTTACTCTGCTTGTGAGTAAGTATCAGGCTAAGCCGCAGCCAGAAAAAGTGAAGAAAACTGAAATTGACAGGCTTCTGAAAAAAGCTCTGAAGTTCTATAAGACTTGCGGCACTGACTCGTTTGAGGCATTGGAAGAATCCAGTGATGGTTATCAAGCGTATGATTTTATCAAAGCACATAAAGAGGATATTGAAACGGTTAATATTATTTTATTGACTAATGATGAAGCGGTCCAATATATTCCGGAAGACACTCGTCATGGAAGGGTAACGATTCGTTTCGATGTTTGGGATATTGAACGACTGTATCAAAGTGTTCTTGG
The DNA here is from genome assembly GCA_022776305.1 of Lachnospiraceae bacterium. Taxonomy (GTDB): domain Bacteria; phylum Bacillota; class Clostridia; order Lachnospirales; family Lachnospiraceae; genus Choladousia. The sequence goes on along the minus strand of JALFIB010000110.1, from coordinate 14,968 downwards.
CGGTGCTGCTGTGGAGCGCCAGCTTGTTGTAAAACTGAAGAAAAAGTATGATGCATCTTTGCCTTTAATTAAGGTCAGAGGCGATAACGAAATCTATGACTGCTATATTGGCGTCATCTCCGGTGAGCTTTTAGCACGGATTTACGAAGTTGAGGGACAAGATCTGATTCAAAAGAATGTCCGTTCGTTTCTGCAGGCAACTGGCAAGGTCAACAAAGGAATCAAGGCATCGTTGGCCAGTGAACCTCAAATGTTTATGGCCTATAACAATGGTATTTCAACTGTTGCGGATGGTATTGAAATTGATGAAAGTCAGAGTAGCGGAGATGTTGTGACCATTACAGAAATCACTGGCTGGCAGATTGTGAATGGCGGTCAAACTACAGCATCAATTTATAATGCGTATAAGTCGAAATTTCCTCTGGATCAGGTGAATGTACAGATTAAGCTGTCTGTTATTAAGAAAAAAGACCAAGCAGAAGAAATTATTCATAACATTTCCAAGTATGCAAATAGCCAAAATAAAATCAATATGTCTGATTTCAATGCCAATGATGCATACCATGTAAAAATGGAGCGTCTATCCAGGGCAACACCGATCCCTGTTGCAAAGGGGAAATCGACAGACTATTGGTTCTATGAGAGAGCCAGAGGGCAGTATTTAGTTGAATTAAATCGGCAGCCAACCGCAGCAGCTAAAAAGGAATTTAAGAGCCGCTGTCCGAAGAATCGTTGCATTTCTAAAACTGTAGCGGCAAAATGTTTAATGGCCTATCAGGGTTATCCGTATATTGTTAGCAAAGGTCTTGAAACAAGTTTTGTCTATTTTTCGGATATGGTTTCTAAGGGTGAATTCCCTGAGCCATCTGAACAGAGCTACATTGACATGATTTCGAAGGTGATACTGTTCAATAACTGTGATGAAATCATCAAGAATTTGAAATTTGGCGGTTTTAAAGCTCAGCAGGACTATTACACTGTGGCACTGATTGGGAAATATTATTCAGATTTAATCAACCCGCAGGAAATCTGGAATAACCAGACAATCAATGCGGAGGTGGCAGCGGTCATAGAGGAATTGGCCTATTTTGTGTGGGAGCATTTTCAGAATCCTACAGTCCCTGGTGTGAATATTGGACAGTGGTGCAAAAAAGAAGAGTGCTGGGAGCTGCTTCAAAGCCGTTATGAAGCAAAAATGGAAGAGCGGGAGAATTGAGAAAAATGCCATATTCAGTAGTGGATCTGTTTGCAGGAGCTGGTGGATTGAGTTTAGGCTTTATGCAGACAGGCAAATATGATATAAAAGTTGCTTTCGAGCGGGAACCGTATATGCAGGAGACTTACCGTCGCAACCATCCGAATGTCGAGCTGCAGGGAGATGTCTGCGATGCAGATTATGCAGATATACAGAGGAGATACGGAACCATTGATGTTGTCATTGGCGGTCCTCCCTGCCAAGGGTTTTCAAACGCAAATCGACAGAAGAACCATGCAATCAGCCAGAACAATATGCTGGTAAAGCAGTATATTCGAGCGATTAGGGAATTACAGCCCAAGGCATTTGTCATGGAAAATGTCAGTATGCTTCGATCTGACGTTCACCGGTTCTATATGGAGGAAGCAGATCTGGACATTGTGGAGGAGTATCAGATCCCGAATAAAAACACGCCGCTTCATTTGCTAAATGCAGAATTTATGTTTGATGGTGCATTGGAGATAGTCCAAAACTTAGATTTGCTCCAGCAGAGCCTTTGGCCTGAAAATCACTATCGGGAATTGAATATCATCTATAAAGGTGAAAAAAACGCTGATAAGATGAAAAAGTCTTTAGAAAAACACCGGCGCAAGCTTACTGAAATTGCTCAGGTCTATATTGAAGACGATACAGACAACTACATTGCACAGAAATCCAGAGAGGCATTTCAGGCAATTATGGATTATTTCAACGGCACTCTTGAGGCGGATAAAATTCACACCTTGATTGAACCAGCCATTATGATTCAGCGCATGCTAAGCAAAGCAAAGGAAATCTTTGATAACCATATCCATGTGGATTCATATGAATGTACAGAAAAAGATGGTCTTCTGGCAAATATTCGATCATTTGCGGTTTTTGATTATTTAAAAAGTATTCTAACATCAGGAGAAGATGGATATGTGATTAATAGTGGTGTTTTGTCTGCTGCAGATTTTGGAGCGCCACAGAAAAGAGAGCGCTTTGTCATTATGGGGATTAAGAAAAGTATTTCCAATGTGGTATTTCTGCCTTCCAGAAAGATTAAAGATGGACATTATAAAACTGTACGTGATGCGATTTTTGATTTGGAAGATGTCCCTCCTGTATATGATTTAGCGGACGATGAGGAAGGAATTCCACTGGAGCATAAGGAGCAGTTGAGTTCAGTCGCACGACAGCTGAGAGATTCAGATATTCTGAAGAACCACATTATTACTAAAACCACTGATGTTGCAATGGCAAGATTCAAGGTGCTGCATCAAGGAGAAAATTTCCATAGTTTAGAAGATTCGCTTAAAACTAATACCTATACCGATGTGAAACGGACTCAAAATACCATTTATTTGCGGTTGAACTATGATGCGCCAAGCGGAACGGTGATTAATGTTCGAAAATCCATGTGGATTCATCCTGCTCTGAATCGGGCAATTAGCATTCGAGAAGCAGCCAGACTGCAGACATTTCCGGATAGCTTCGTATTTTGCGGATCTAAAGATAAACAATACCAGCAGGTTGGAAATGCCGTTCCTCCGGTTATGGCAAAGGCAATTGCTAAGCAGCTTGCGGCCACTTTAGAAAGAAAACTTCGTGAGGTCGAACAAGAAAATGGCTGATAATCATTCAAAAGAAGTTCGCAGCAAAAATATGTCACATATTAGAAGCACGAATTCGAAGCCAGAAGAGATTGTTAGAAAGTATTTGTTTTCCAAAGGCTTTCGCTATAGAAAAAATGTTCGAACCTTGCCGGGATGCCCTGATATCGTTTTGCCTAAATATCATACAGTAATCTTTGTGAATGGTTGCTTCTGGCACAAACACGACTGCGGCCGTTTTGTGTGGCCTGCATCCAATGAAGAATACTGGAAGAAGAAAATATTACGTAATGTTGAACGTGATGAAGTTAATACTAAAGCACTTAAAGAATTAGGATGGAATGTGCTTGTTGTTTGGGAATGTGAATTGAAAAAAGCTACTATCGATGAGCGTTTGGAGAAATTGGCATACGAAATCCGAACACTATAGCACATGAGAGAATGGATAATGGATAAAAGAGACACTAAATATACAGATTTGAATACAACTTTAAGCGCTGTTGGTAAAGCTGTGTTTGTGAATTTTTACTATGATTTTAAAAATGCATCTTTATCAGATCATGAAATAGCAGATAAGTTATTAAGAGAAAATCCAAATACAAAATCTGATAATCAGAATTTTAGAATACCAAGAGCCAGACATATTTTTGCAGAAGGTAATCAACTGGATGCTTTGAAAATTATAATAGCCAGCACAAGAGTAGCTCCTGAGGCTCGTGAAAAAGCAAAGGTAATATTGACTGAAGAACTTGCACGAGCACAAGCTTTCCAAGAAAGCGTGGACGAGAGAGGTTTTATCGATGACTTAAATAGAAGCATCGTATATTCTGAACAAAGAGAATTTGAATATAACAACAATCCAGAACCTGCAAAAGAAACACGAATAACCCAAACATTACAATACCAGCGCAGTAAGAAAGTATCGAGTAATGCTTTAATAAAAGCAGGTTTTCTTTGTGAAGTTAATGCAGAGCATCCAGTATTTGTAAGGAAAAACAGTAACGAAAATTATACAGAACCGCACCATTTAGTCCCCTTATTTGCACAAAAAGATTTTCCGGATGTAAATTTAGACAGAGAGCAAAATATAGTTTCTCTCTGCAGTCACTGCCATAATCTTTTGCATTATGGAGCTGATATAGATAGTGTGCTGTATAAGCTATATACAGATCGGAAAGACTTACTGAAACTGATCGGAATAGAAATTTCTTACGAAGATTTAAGAAAATACTATATGTAAAATATTTAAGGAGCGGCGTTATGGCACAGATTAATTTGAAAAATATTAAAAAGATAGAGAAAAACAGAAACACCATACATGATAAGGTATATACTACTTATACGGTATTTAATGCTGATGGTGATCGATATGTTCAGATAGATACATACGGTAAAATTGACCGTGAAAATCCGGAAAAAATTAGCCAGCCAATTCGACAAACAGACTGCAGAATTTATTGTAGAACTGTTGAAAAAAGAATTTGATATAAAGTAATCGTTTGGAATTATCCAAGGAATGAGAGGAACATCGATTATTCAAAGAGAAAGAATGGGAATGGGATGAAAGTATAATAAAAGAGAAAAAGACAACAAACATATGGAGGTATAAGATGTGCCCTTTAAGACGATTTTACGAGAAATATTTTTCTAAAGTAAAAATATACGATAGAACACTTTGGAGATCATATGCAGCAACAGTAGCTTTTTTGAGCTCAATAATTACTCTTATATCTTTTTTTAATACAGCAGAAGGAAGTTGTATTGGGGTAAGAGGTTGGATTATTGTTTATATAATTATGCTTGTTGGAAGTTTTGTGTATATTTGGTATAAAGCAAACGTATTGAATGAAGCATATCTATCAATAAATAATACCAAGGTTGAAGTCATAATAGGTGATATTTTTGATCAGCTTTCCAATCCAGACCAACATGATGGTGAAATAACAGTTATTGCTGTGAATGACTACTATGATTATATTGTAGATGATAGGATCGTTTCTAATAAATCGCTACATGGTCAGTATATAAAGAAAATAATATCTGCGGGAAAACTCGATGCTTTGAACCAGAAAATTGAGAATGATCCTGTTTTGCAGAGTATGGGAAATCCAAAAGAAGACGGTGCCCGCAAAGAGGGAAGAAAAGTAAGATATGAACTTGGTAGCTTAGTTGAGTTTGAGAATTATATTCTTACTGCATTTACAAATTTTGATGCAGACAATAAAGCTTTCCTTTCTGCGGATGAATATATGCATTTTTGGATGAAGTTCTGGGAGAATATAGATACTGTATACGCAGGAAGAACAATAAATATTCCACTGATGGGAGCTGGCATTACAAGATTTAGAAATGGAAAGCCGACAAAACAACAATTATTGGAAACAATGTTGTGGTCGCTAAAGATTAGTGGATTTCATAATACATATGGTGATAAAAAGATTAGATTTATCATTTATGAACCGGATGCTGCTGAAATTAATTTTTACAGTATACAGCACAATATGTAATAAGGGAGGGAGAAAACAATGTCACACAATTGTTTTATTAGTTTTAAAAAAGAAGATGCTTATTACAAAGATGAAATATCAAAAAAGTTGAAAGAAGGACAGATTCAGGGAAAATCATTAGACAAATGGATTGATTCAGAAGATATTGACTATGTTATGCAGGTGATTCGTTCACAGTATATGAAGAATACCTCTGTGACGCTTTTTTTAATTGGCAAGCATTCGTCTGAAAATGAAGGATTTGAGTATAGTTCTGCAGATAGATGCTATTATAACAAACAAAATTTCATTATTAGAGAATTGAAAGCTACTCTTTATGATGGAAAAGGAAATAGACGCAGTGGGTTACTGGGAATAGTATTGCCAGATATGTATGATACAATTTATGGTGGAAGCTATACGTGTTCACATTGTGGAAAGACAATCAATTTAGTTTTGATTAATCCCAATACGGTGATCAAAGAATTTTCAGAAAACTATTATCTTAGTCCGAATTGTGCTGATGGACATTGTGATGAATCAGGACGTTTTTGCGTTTTGGTCAAGTATGATGAGTTCATACAAAATCCTGATAAATACATAGATAAAGCGTATGATAAAACCAATGCGGATATAAGCAATTATGTTCATTGGAAAGATATTAGCCATGAATATAAAAAGAGATTCATATACTAACGGGTGATTTTATGTATAGGTGTTTTAAGTTGACTATGGATTTGTGGTCATTCAAACAAAATGATGGACAGTTTATTGCTGCATGTAGAAAAAGTGGTTCGGATCTAAAAAAGATTCTTTCCAAAGCTTTTGAATCAATATTGAAAGATGCAATTGATGAAAATGGAGTAATTGCGGGGGAGAGCTTTATGGAAAGCTGGTTTCCAATCGACAATTATGATGTATTTCTTTCGTATTCGCATGATGACGAAGAATTAGCACTGCTTTTTGCGGGTTTCCTAAAATATCAGTTTGGTTTGAAAGTGTTTATAGATGAATTGTTTTGGGGGAGCGCTGACATGCTGCTTCGTAAACTTGATAATAAATATTGCAAGAATGATAACGGTAATTATGATTATAATAAACGTAATTTTACAACTACCCATGTACATGCTATGTTATCAACTGCTATTGCAAAAACAATCAATAGTTCAGAATGCATCATCTTCCTTAATTCAGAAAAGTCGACATATAAAGTGAAAGACGAAGTGGATAAAGATAGAACACTTTCGCCTTGGATATATGAAGAAATCTTTTTTACATCTGTAATTGGTGAGAGAAAATGGTACGAACATAGATCTAAGTATCTGACAGAGGGACATACTTATTTTCAAAAATCGTTACAGATATCGTATCTACTTCCAGAAGAACATTTAATATCTATGGAATACGATGATTTGTGTTCATGGAATAGGATGTGGATGGAGCGTAAAGAGAATAGCCATAGACGCTATGGAGATATTCTTCTTGAACCAAATGAAAAAATTCGTCATCCATTAAATGTTTTATATGATCTGAAATGTGGATATGATAAAAAAGGTACGAATGCATAATCAGTAAACTGGGCAAAGGCCATTCGGAGCTGTACAAGGGAACAACAGCCAGCTCCTAATTGCATGGTCAAGAGTTCGAGCGTCTTAGGTTTTGTCAGGATACACCGTTTTCAAAAATGAAAAATAATGTAAGTTTCGAAAGCGATAGCTTTAGAATAGAAAACTATCATAGGCTGCACAAATCTGCTCCAAAAGTGAAGAAATAACGATTATCTCCTTCATGGTTCATAAAAGTGTGCATCTGCACAAAAAAAGGGAATGGATATTGTGTGGCGGATGGATGACCTTGGAAGTGTTGTAGGGACAAGTGCGCCCTTTTTTACAATTGAAATTAAAGCAATCATAAAAATTTACGACCGAAATTCTGCGTGCTTTTACACATAATTTTGGGGTAAAACACGTATAATCAATTTAACTTAAAATGTTGAAATTTAACTTTTCAAAAGTTAAACACAATAAAATGATCGAAAAATAAAATTTTAAACGGATTAGAACAAAAATATTGTTTTAATCCGTTTTTATGTTATAATACTAATAGACAGTGGTAAAGGAAGGTGTATTTTATGAAGCTGCTAAGAGTTCGTGCATCAAACTATAAAAATTGCTGCGATGATTTTACGATTGATCTCGTGGCAAAATCTAAGAAGACAAGTGAAGATAAAGAATATGAGCTGCAGGAAATCGCAGAGGATTTGTATGTCTTCAATACGGTGGCATTTGTTGGCAAGAATGCTTCCGGTAAAACTTCTGCAATAGAACTGATGGAATGCTGCTATTCCATTCTCAGCGAATTCCGTTTGGAAGATAAACACTATAACTACGACAATGTGAAATTAGAAATCATTTTCTATCATGAGGATTCTATTTACAAGTACGATACGGTTTTGAAAGCTGACCCTAACTTGGGAAGCAAAGCTAATTTTACAGAGCAGCATATCTATCGGAAAAAATATTACAAATCCAAAGTGAAAGAAATTTATTCTGACGAAGGATTTGAAGAAATCGTTGATTTGGGTGAACTTCCGGAAGATACATCTATTGTATTCTTTGTTCTGAAAAAGAAAGAGACTCGTGCCGTTTATTTTAATTGTGACGGCGAGGGCACAGATACTTATCGTCTGATGTTTAGGGCGATGAAAAACTATAAAATATCAAAAGACGTTTTGACGAAAGTTATTAAAATCTTTGATGATAAGATTCAGAGTCTGGAGATGATGGATGAGAAGCATTATAAACTCACTTATCAGGATTGTGTAAAAGAGCTTTCTGATTCGGAATTGGTTTTTATGCTCTCCAGTGGTACAACAAAAGGTGTGCTACTTTATATCTTTGTAGTTGCAGCTTTGGAAAATGGTTTTGATTTACTGATAGATGAGGTGGAAAATCATTTCCATAAAACATTGGTTGAGAATATGATCAGCTTGTTCAAAGACAAGACAGTGAATAAGAAATCTGCAACACTTATATTTACAACCCATTACTGCGAAGTTTTGGATTTGTTTAATCGCCAGGACAACATTTGGATTGCAAAGTCAGATAACAAGATTCACCTGGATAACATGTATGAAACCTATAATATCAGACCGGAGCTTTTGAAGAGTCGTCAGTTTTACAACAATGCTTTTGATACTTCTGTGAATTACGAAGATCTCATGGCATTGAAGAAGGAGCTGATGAGATGAAGTATTTGGTTATGTGTGAAGGCCCGAATGAACTTGAGATTATCCGAATGTTATTGGAACACGATAAACTGATTTTCACAGAAGATGATTTACTGAACTTGGTTCCTTATCATGCAAGACAGATTGCAAGTAATCCTACCGTAAAGGCTGCATTGAATCTGTACCATGGAGAAGTCAAAGTCTTGAGAATCGGTGACAAATTAAATGATGAACTAAAGATTCCCAAAGAATATAAAGGGAAGATTAAGGGAATTGAAAAGTATTGCACCAAACCGGAATTAGAGATGTTGCTGATTATTTCTGAAGGTTTGAATTCTGATTTTGAAAAGGAGAAATCCAAGAAAAGTCCAAAATCGTTCAGTAAAGAAAACGTGGTTTACAATAGGACACGATATGATAACAGCACCGCTTTTTATCGTGACTATTACGGTAATCGAATTGATTTACTGGTGGATACGATTAAACGATATAAGCAGCTGAAAGGAAAGCATCAGAAGGATGAGCTTTATCTGGCGGACTTGCTGAAATAAAAATTGAATATTGGTTCATCGAAAGCATTCAACTTAACGGTTGGGTGCTTTTTTCTTTTGCCTGAGATGAATAAGAGGCGCAGTACTGCGGTGGGTAATCCGCAGTAGCACGCCATAACATTTCCAAAGGAAAGAAAGTAAAATATAAATACGACATCAAACGGAAACGCAGTCCTGCATTATTAAAATTGAAATATGAAATCCTTGTTCTTTAGAAGAAATGCGTCCGATAAGGAGCAAAATTGCGACCGATTAGTACGTCGATTTCAAATAAAGGTGCTGATAAAATTAGAAATGACATGAGATGTCCGGTTTCTGACACGCTGTACCCTAAGAATTTAACGTCAGAAGAATTAAGCTAATATAGAAAACAAGAAAATTCCCTTAGGAACTAAGGGCGCACTTCTATACCGGTTCTTCCAGTCCGGTATGTGCGTTCTCCGAAGGTAGATGCTCCTGTGTCTGAACACATTCACACATTGCGGAATTACATTCCGGTCAAGAGGTAACTCTTGCGGCTGACGCCTATCTCTTTTACATACCTTGCTGCGGCAAGGATGAATGAAAAGACAAGGAGCAAAAGAAAAATGGAAAACAAAAAAACAACTCTGGAGCAGTTGGAAGCAGCTCGATTAAAAACGCAGCAATATGAGCACAAGATTCAGCTTTTACAGAATCGCAAGAAGCACCTTGAGAAAAAAGCTGATAAACAGCGTACTCACCATCTTTGTAACATGGGCGGTGCGATCCAAAGCATTTCCAAAGAAGCAGACGCTTTGACGAGAGTGGAGTTTTACTCTCTGATGGAACAGGTCTTTGCATTGTCTGCGGTGCAGGAACTGGTGGCAGAAGCCATGCAGAATCACCAGGCGGGAGGTGAAAGCTGATGGCACTGTATCACTTCCATGTGGAGCAGATCAAACGAAGCGAGGGGCGAACGGCTGTTGCCAGTGCTGCCTATCGTGCCGGTGAAAAGCTTCATAACCTCTGGGATGGCGAAACCCATGACTACACCAAGAAAGGCGGTGTGATTTTGAAGGAAATTATTCTGCCGGAACACGCACCGAAAAGATTTTCTGACAGGTCAACGCTATGGAACGAAGTAGAGCAGGTAGAAAAACATTACAAGGCACAGCTTGCTTACAGCTTCGATATGGCTCTGCAAAATGAATTTTCCTTAGAGGAGAATATCGAACTGGCGAGAGAATTTGTCCAGAAATACTTTGTCTCTGATGGCATGATTTGCGATTTGGCGGTGCATCAGCCAGACAAAGAAGAAGGCGGCATCCCCAATCCGCATTTTCATGTTTTGGTGCCTATTCGTCCGCTGAATGAAGATGGAACATGGGGAGCCAAACAGCATCGAGTTTATCATTTGGATGAGGATGGAAACCGCATTAAAAAAGAAAATGGCCAATGGGAGTTTGATGCAGTTCCTACCACAAACTGGGGCAGACCGGAGACGCTGGACATATGGCGGGAAGCCTGGGCAGATATGGTCAATTCCAAGTTTGAAGAAAAAGGCATAGATTGCCGCATCGACCATCGTTCCTATGTAGATCAGGGCTTGGATTTGATTCCGACTGTCCATGAAGGTCCCCACGTTCGCAAGATGGAGAAGAAAGGCATTCGCACCGAAAAGGGAGAATTGAACCGTTGGATCAAAGCCACCAATCGTATGCTTCGCAGCATGCGAGCCACCATTGCTGCATTGAAGGAGTGGATTCAGGAAGCAAAAGAAATTTTGAAAGAACCACAGGAAGTCTATCTTGCAGATCTGCTTCGTGAGTATCTAACTATGCGTGATCAGGTTGCTATGACTTACACCAGAGGAAGATCTAAAGCGAAGCATAACAACACAAAGCGTTTCGTGGAGGAATGCAAGTATCTGAATCAGCGAGGCTTGCAAACACTCAGCGATTTTGAAAACTATCTCTCATCTGTCGGCGATCAAGTGGAGAGCAGCAAATCCTTCATGAATCAGAAACAGACACAATTGAAGGAACTTCAACAGCTGATGGAGGACGCAAAGACTTATGCGGAATTGAAGCCGGTCGTTGATGAAATGAAGAAAGAAAAATATCGTTTTACCAAGGCCAGGGAAAGGTATAGGGCGGAACACGAAGGGGAGCTTCGCCGGTTCTACATGGTAAAACGAAAATTGAAAGAGAAAGGTTTTGACAAAGAGCCTTTCCCTCTGAGTGCATGGCAGAAAGAATTTTCTGAATTGACGGCTCAGCGTGAAGCCGAATATCAGGAATACAAGCTTATGCAGAAGGATCTGACACTGTTGTATCAGATCAAAGGCGATGTAGATAAAGTGATGCGAGAAAACCATCCTGAAATGCTGCATTCCGATAAAACAAAAGAAACAGAAACTGAATTGTAAGCAGGAGGTGGAACATGAGTTATACGCAAGAACAGATTGACCGTGCAAATCAGGTCAACCTGGAACAATTTTTACGTTCTCAGGGCGAGCAGTTGATAAAAAGCGGAAATGAGTACCGATGGAAAAGGCATGACAGCCTGACTGTTAAAGGAAATAAGTGGTTCCGCCATAGCCAGAGCAAAGGCGGCTACCCTGTGGACTTTGTGATGGAGTTCTTTGGTAAGACTTTTCCGGAGGCGGTGCAGATGCTGATTGGGGAAGAACCGGCGGACAATAGCGCAGACGCTGCATCGTCACCGGAGTTCCGGCTCCCGCCGAGAAGCCGGTATATGGAAACAATGATGGCATATCTCCGTCAGCGAAAAATTCCGGAAGAACTGGTGCAGGAGTTCTATCAGGAAGGTCTGATTTACGAGGATACACAGCGGCACAACATTATATTCGTAGGAAAGGATGAAGCCGGGATTCCCCGATATGCCCACTGCAAAGGAACAAACGATTCGTTCCGTATGGATGTGCTTGGTTCGGACAAGGCCCACAATTTTGCTTACCGCAGCGATGGGAAGAGCCTGTTCGTGTTTGAAGCACCGATTGATCTGATGTCCTTTATTGCTCTGTACCCGAAGGACTGGAAAACCCGCAATTATTTATCCCTTGGCGGTGTGGCTGCAAAAGCTCTGGATGGTTTTCTTTCTGAACGCAAAGATATAGAAACTGTTTATATCTGCACCGACTCCGATAAAGCCGGTAACGAGGCAGTAAAGCGTCTGTTAGAAAGTATTCCCGAACACATGACGGTTATTCGTCTGATTCCCTGTGATAAGGATTGGAACGAAGTCCTGATGCACAAGGATGATCTGCCCCATGGTAAATATATTTACAAGACCGTCACGCTGCGGCAGAAACCGGAAAAGAAAGTGGTTCCCATGATTCGCATGAGCGAGGTTCAGCAGACGGAAGTGGACTGGCTCTGGTATCCGTATATTCCTTTCGGCAAACTGACGATTATTCAGGGCAACCCAGGAGAGGGCAAAACATTCTTTGCGATGCAGCTTGCGGCGGCTTGTACCAATCGAAAGTTTTTGCCGCAGATGGAACCCTTTGAACCATTTAATATGATTTTTCAGACCGCAGAGGACGGTCTTGGCGATACGGTGAAGCCGAGACTGATTTCCGCAGGAGCGGATCTGGAACGGGTTCTGGTCATTGACGATTCGGAAAATCCGCTGACCTTGGCCGATGAACGCATTGAACATGCAATCAGAGAAAACAATGCAAGGCTGGTCATTATTGACCCATTGCAGGCGTTTCTTGGAGCCAATGTGGATATGAACCGGGCGAATGAAGTACGCCCTATCTTCCGCAAATTGGCGGACGTAGCACAGGCTGCAAACTGCGCCATTGTGATGATCGGACATTTGAACAAAGCATCAGGCACACAGAGCACTTACCGTGGTCTTGGATCGATTGACATCACCGCTGTTGTGAGAAGTCTGCTGTTCATCGGCAAGGTGAAAACAGACCCAACCACACGAGTGATTGTTCATGAGAAAAGCTCTTTGGCACCGCCTGGACAGTCGCTGGCGTTCTCTCTGGGAGACGAAAAAGGATTTCGATGGATCGGTGCTTATGACATCAGCGCAGAAGATCTCCTTGCCGGCGGCGAAGGCAGAAAAACGGAATTAAAGCAGGAACAGGCTGTAAAGCTGATCACCGAGTTTCTGTCTGATGGCAAAAAGGTATCCATCGCAGAGATCAACAAAGAAGCAGCAGAAAGAGGAATTTCAGAGCGTACAGTACGTCTGGCAAGAAATTCTATGGGAGAAAAAATCGCAAGTGAGCGGCAGGGAAAAGACTGGTGGGTCTGGTTCAAATCATGAACCGTGAACCGGCAGTGTCTGTGAAGCGGCAATGGTTTTATAGATACCGCAGATTGCCGCTTTGCCACTTGGATGAAGCAATGGAGGTATTGTATGAAAGAGGTTCCTATCTGGGAAAAAGCAAATTTAACATTAGAAGAAGCGGCGGCTTATTCCGGCATTGGCACCGGAAAGCTGCGTGAGATCACCAACGACAAGAACTGCGATTTTGTCTTGTGGGTTGGGAATAAGCGTCTGATTAAGAAGCGCTTGTTTGATAAATTTATCGAACAGGCATTTTCCATCTGATATCTGTAGATTCATCATAGAAAAAGATGTCTTGATGTGGTATCATGTAGATGTCACATCGAGACTCCTTTTGAACGAAAGGAGATCGAAATTGAGCGAAAAAAGAAAAGATAACAAGGGGCGAATCCTGAAAACAGGAGAAAGCCAGAGAAAGGATCTGATCTATCAGTACAGGTACACAGATTGCCGTGGCAAAAGGCAATGTGTTTATGCCTCTACTTTGCAGGAACTTCGTCAGAAAGAAAAGGAAATTCAGAAGCAGATTGATGACGGTATTGACTATGAAGCGGGACAGATTACGGTAATTGAACTGCTGGAGAAGTACATCAGCCTGAAGAAGGGTGTGCGCTATAACACACAGGTCGGTTACAATTTTGTATTGAATCTGGTCAAAAAAGAGGATTTCGGCTATCGCAAAATCAGCACGATTAAGGTATCTGATGCCAAACAATGGTTTGCAAAGCTGCAAAAGGATGGCAGAGGCTACAGCACCATCACCAGTGTGCGAGGTGTTGTGAAACCCGCATTCCAGATGGCGTGTGATGAGGATGCGATCAGAAAGAACCCGTTCATCTTCAAACTGACGGATGTTGTGGTGAATGACTCGGTACCGAGAGCGGCACTCACTGAAGAACAGCTGGCCATCTGGATGAACTTCATTGAGACCGACAACACCTATTCCAAATACTATGACGAGTTCGTTGTTCTTCTGGAAACCGGTATGAGAGTCAGCGAGTTCTGCGGTCTGACCCGAAAGGATCTGGACTTTAAAAACCGCAGAATCCGTGTGGATCATCAGCTGGTGCGGGAACGTGGCGGGAAATACTACGTTGAGGAAACCAAGACAAGCAGTGGTTGCCGCTTTTTGCCGATGACCGATGCGGTGTACGACTCTCTGAAAAAGATGCTGGAGCGCCGCCCTAAGGTCAAGACGGAGCCTATGGTGGATGGTTACAGCGGCTTCATCATGCTGGATAAAAACGGCAATCCGAAGGTCGCACTCCACATTGAGAACGAGATGCGCTGGGCAATGAAGAAGTACAAGAAACTTCATCCCGACAGCCCGCTGCCGCACATTACCCCTCACGTGTTCCGGCACACCTTCTGCACGAACTATGCAAACGATGGTATGGACATTAAGAACCTTCAGTATTTGATGGGTCATTCTGATGCGGGTGTCACACTCAATGTTTACACCCATGCAAGCTACGCACACGCTGCGGAGCAGATGGCGAAGATTTCTCAGATTCGCCAGTCCTCTGACTCGAAAAAAGAGGAGGATTCCGCTGCCGAAAAAGCAGCAAATATGGTGGCAG
>JALFIB010000297.1 GCA_022776305.1 Lachnospiraceae bacterium | reverse complement strand
TCGGATGGCCGGGAATTCTGCACATCTATTTTGATGTATTTTCAGGGGCAATACAGACGTATGTATTCTGTATGCTGACTATGGTATTTGTTTCAGACAAAATGCCAAGTGCAGAGTAAACACATTAAGTAAAAAATTAGGAGGTTATATCAATGGAAGGAATCACAAACGAAGGTTTAGTATTAGCATGCTCAGCAATTGGTGCAGGTCTTGCGATGATCGCAGGTATCGGACCTGGTGTAGGACAGGGTATTGCAGCAGGACATGGTGCATCAGCAGTAGGAAGAAACCCGGGAGCAAAGGGTGATATCACATCTACTATGCTTCTCGGACAGGCCGTTGCCGAGACGACAGGTCTTTATGGTCTGGCTATTGCGTTTATCCTCTTATTCGCAAATCCGCTTATCGGTAAGCTTTAAGAAAAATTTTGAATAAAAAATGCGAAAGGAGGCGAAATCTTGGAACGATTGTTTAATCTTGACGCACAGCTCCTTCATGATGCGGTGCTGCTGGCGATAGCAGTGTTTGTTATGTTTCTTCTTTTATCTTACCTGCTGTTTAATCCGGCACGGGATTTCCTGAAGAAGCGTGAAGAGAGAATTAAAGGAAATATTGATTCAGCTGCAAAAGCAAAGGATGATGCTGAAAAGCTCCGCGCGGAGTACGAAGCAAAGCTTCGCGATATCCACAAGGAAGAAGCGGATATTTTGAGTGCAGCACGTAAGAAAGCCCTTGAAAATGAAGCAAAGATCATTGAAGGTGCCAAAGCGGAAGCTGCTAAGATCATCGAAAGGGCGAATAAGCAGACGGAACTTGCGGTCAAGAAGGCTGAAGATGATATGAAGAAGGAGATTATTACGGTAGCTTCAATGATTGCTGCAAAGGTAGTCAGCGAAAATATCGATCTTACTATCCAGGATTCGTTGATCGATGATACATTAAAGGAGATAGGTGATCAGACATGGCAAAGCTAGTAGCGGGTACCTATGGGGATGCGTTGTTTGATTTTGCTATGGAAGAAAACCAAATTGACAGCCTGATGGATGAGATCCTCACAGTACAGGCTGTTTTGGAAGAGAATAAGGGCCTTGAAAAAATTTTGGTTCATCCGGAGATTCCGAAGCAGAAGAAGCTTCAGGTGATCGAGGACGTTTTCAAGGGACGGATATCCGACGCCCTCACAGGTTTTTTGAGAATTGTGGTAACAAAAGGAAGATATAAAAATTTACCGGATATTTTTGCATATTTTATTGCAAGGGTGAAGGAATATAAAAAGATCGGAGTTGCAGAAGTTATTTCAGCGATTCCTCTCAGCGGTGAGCAAAAAGAGAAGATTGAGAAAAAACTTCTTGATACGACCCACTATGAGACAATGGAAATCGAATACAAGGTGGATGAGAAAAAAATCGGCGGATTGATGATCCGTATTGGCGACCGTGTGGTGGACAGTACGATCCAGAGTAAGCTGAACCTTTTGACAGGAAGCCTTTTGAAGATTTCACTAGAAAGCGAGAAAGAAGGTGTACAGGCCTCATGAATTTAAGACCAGAGGAAATTAGTTCCGTGATCAAAGAACAGATTCAGAGATACTCCTCCGAAATCGCGGTGTCTGACACAGGTACAGTTATTCAGGTTGCAGACGGTATTGCCCGTATTTACGGCCTTGAGAAGGCCATGCAGGGTGAGCTTCTGGAATTTCCGGGAGAAGTTTACGGCATGGTCCTGAATCTGGAGGAAGACAATGTCGGCGCGGTACTTCTTGGAAGCAGCAATGACATCAGTGAAGGAGATATCGTTAAGACAACGGGAAGAGTAGTAGAGGTTCCTGTAGGAGATGGCATGCTTGGCCGAGTAGTCAATGCACTGGGACAGCCCATCGACGGCAAGGGACCGATCCATGCAGATAAATATCGTGTGATCGAGCGAGTAGCTTCCGGCGTTATTGCCAGAAAAGCAGTAGATACGCCGCTCCAGACAGGTATCAAGGCAATTGACTCCATGGTGCCTATCGGAAGAGGACAGCGTGAGCTGATCATCGGTGACCGCCAGACAGGAAAGACGGCCATCGCTATTGATACGATCATCAACCAAAAAGGACAGGGTGTAAAATGTATTTACGTTGCCATCGGGCAGAAATCATCTACGGTTGCATCGATCGTAAATACACTGGAAGAGTACGGCGCTATGGATTACACCACAGTTGTGGCAGCTACAGCAAGTGAGCTTGCCCCGCTGCAGTATATTGCTCCGTATTCAGGATGTGCCATCGGAGAAGAGTGGATGGAAAACGGGGAAGACGTGCTGATCATTTATGATGACTTGTCAAAGCATGCAGCAGCTTACCGTACACTTTCCCTGCTTCTGAAACGTCCGCCAGGACGTGAGGCTTATCCGGGTGACGTTTTCTACCTGCATTCCAGACTTCTTGAAAGAGCAGCACGCCTTTCTGATGAACTGGGCGGAGGTTCCCTGACGGCCCTTCCGATCATTGAGACACAGGCAGGAGACGTTTCGGCATATATTCCGACAAACGTTATTTCTATCACAGACGGACAGATCTATCTGGAGACAGAAATGTTTAACTCCGGTTTCCGTCCGGCTATCAACGCTGGTCTTTCTGTATCACGAGTTGGTGGAGCAGCCCAGATCAAGGCTATGAAGAAGATCGCGGCTCCTATCCGTGTAGAGCTGGCACAGTACCGTGAGCTGGCAGCATTCTCACAGTTCGGTTCCGAGCTGGACGATGATACGAAAGAGAAACTGGCACAAGGTGAGAGAATCAAAGAGATCTTAAAGCAGCCGCAGTACCAGCCCATGCCGGTACAGTATCAGGTAATCATTATCTATGCTGCTACGAAGAAATACTTGCTGGATGTTCCTGTAGCGGATATTCTCCGTTTTGAGAAAGAATTCTTTGAATTCCTCGATACAAAATATCCGGAGATCCCGGAAAGCATTGCAAAAGAAAAACAGATCTCCGATGAGACA
Source organism: Lachnospiraceae bacterium (assembly GCA_022776305.1). Taxonomy (GTDB): domain Bacteria; phylum Bacillota; class Clostridia; order Lachnospirales; family Lachnospiraceae; genus Choladousia. The sequence continues at coordinate 10,449 of JALFIB010000297.1, read as the reverse complement.
GAAGCAGCACTGCAGAAAGCTCTGAAGGAGTTTAAAGAGAGTTTTAAATAGGCTTGAAAAGGATGGGTATGAAATGGCAGTTTTCTGTAGAGAAAACTCTGTTTCATACGAAAAACAGGAAAGGGTGATAGCATGGCCTCGATGAGAGACATAAAGCGGCGCCGCAACAGTATTGCCAGCACCCAGCAGATCACGAAAGCGATGAAGCTGGTTTCTACGGTAAAACTGCAGAAAACAAAAATGCGCGCCGAGCGTTCAAAGCCGTACTTTGACAAAATGTACGCTACAGTGACTTCCATGCTGGCCAAATCCGGAACGATCGAACATCCGTATTTGAAGCCGCAGTCTTCCACAAAAAAGGCTGTAATTCTCATCACTTCAAACCGTGGCCTTGCCGGCGGATACAATTCCAATGTCATTAAGACAGTGACCGGCTCTGACTTAAAAGCAGAAGATATTGTGCTGTTTACGGTGGGAAGTAAAGGAAGAGAATATTTTGCCCGCAGAAATTATGAGATCGCAAAGGAATACAATGAGGTGATCGAAAACCCCATGTTTTCCGATGCAAAAGAGATCTGCGAGGAAGTTTTGAAACGGTATGTATCAGGTGAAGTGGGTGAGATCTATCTTGCCTACACGTATTTCAAAAATACAGTGGTGCATGAGCCGAGGCTTTTGAAGCTTCTGCCTATTCAGGTGGATGAGGCAGATATAGAAGCTGCAAAATCAAATTCTTTGATGAATTATGAGCCGCAGGAAGAAGAAGCATTGGAAATTATTATTCCAAAATATATGACCAGCATTCTGTACGGTGCATTGGTAGAAGCAGTTGCCAGTGAAAACGGAGCCAGAATGCAGGCAATGGATTCTGCTACAAGCAATGCTGATGAGATGATAGAAAAGCTGACGCTGCAGTATAACCGGGCACGTCAGGGCTCTATCACACAGGAATTGACAGAGATCATTGCAGGAGCAAATGCCATTTCTTGATGGCAAAGGCTTCTCAGAATCAGAGAATGGCAATTTAACCCTCGCAGGAAAATTGCCCGTCGTCATCTCGTGGCGACTATTATCAGAAAAAGGAGTGAATTACAAAAATGCAAAATAAAGGTAAAATCACTCAGATTATCGGTGCAGTATTGGATATTAAATTTACGGAAGGCAAACTTCCGGCTATATATGAAGCAATCCATATTACCAGAACAAACGGGGAGCTCCTTGTTGTAGAGGTTGCCCAGCATCTCGGCGATGAGACGGTAAGATGTATTGCTATGGGTCCGACAGATGGACTTGTCAGAGGAATGGAAGCGGTGGCTACAGGAGCTCCTATCTCTGTTCCCGTTGGTGAGGACACTCTGGGACGTATCTTTAACGTTACAGGTGACCCCATCGACAATAAGCCGGCGCCGCAGGGCGTGAAGTATATGCCGATTCACCGTGAAGCACCGTCATTTGAGGAACAGTCAACTTCTACAGAAGTACTGGAAACAGGTATTAAAGTCGTAGACCTTCTCTGTCCCTACCAGAAAGGTGGAAAAATCGGTCTGTTCGGTGGTGCCGGTGTAGGTAAGACCGTCCTGATTCAGGAGCTGATCCGAAACATCGCGACAGAACACGGCGGATATTCTGTATTTACAGGTGTAGGCGAGCGTACCCGTGAAGGAAACGACCTGTACCATGAAATGCAGGAATCAGGCGTTATCAATAAGACCACCATGGTGTTTGGACAGATGAATGAGCCGCCCGGAGCAAGAATGCGTGTAGGCCTGACAGGACTTACCATGGCTGAGAACTTCCGTGATGAAGGCGGAAAAGATGTGCTTTTGTTCATCGATAATATTTTCCGTTTCACACAGGCAGGTTCCGAGGTTTCCGCTTTGCTTGGACGTATGCCTTCCGCCGTAGGTTACCAGCCTACGCTACAGACAGAGATGGGTGCTCTTCAGGAGCGTATTACATCCACGAAGAAAGGTTCTATCACATCTGTACAGGCAGTTTATGTACCGGCCGATGACCTTACCGACCCGGCTCCGGCTACCACATTTGCCCATCTGGATGCCACCACTGTATTGTCACGTTCTATTGTAGAGCTCGGTATTTATCCGGCAGTTGATCCGCTGGATTCCACATCCCGTATTCTCGACCCGAGAATCGTAGGGGAAGAGCATTACGCAGTAGCCCGCGGTGTACAGGAGATCCTTCAGAAATATAAAGAACTGCAGGATATTATTGCGATCCTTGGTATGGACGAGCTTTCAGAAGATGATAAGCTGGTAGTAAGCCGTGCAAGAAAAGTACAGAGATTCTTGTCACAGCCGTTCTTCGTAGCAGTACAGTTTACTGGTATGGATGGAAAATACGTACCTCTTTCTGAAACCATCCGTGGTTTCAAGGAGATTCTGGAAGGTAAACATGATGATATTCCGGAAAGTTACTTCCTGAATGCCGGAACGATTGATGATGTAGTTGCCCGCGTAAAGTAGGGGGTGACTGAGATGGCAGACGATAAAAATTTTGACTTAGAGATCATTACACCGGACCGAGTGTTCTGGAAAGGGAAGGCATTTATGCTGGAACTGAATACTTCGGAGGGACAGGTTGGTATTTATAAGAGGCATATCCCCATGACCATGATCCTTGAACCGGGTATCGTGACCATTCATCTGGATGGCGAAAATAAAGAGGCAGCAGCACATGCCGGATTTATTGAGGTCCTGCCGGAAAAGATCACTGTGATGGCAGAGATTGCCGAGTGGCCCGATGAGATTGATGCCAACCGTGCAAGAGAGGCACAGGAGAGAGCTCAGCGCAGGCTGCAGGCCCATGATCCGAAGATTGATATTTCCAGAGCAGAGATTGCTTTAAAGAAATCATTAGTTCGTCAGGAATTGGCAAAAATGAGATAAAAACAAAATCCCTGTGGGACTTTGGAGATGTCCAGAGAAACCCATGGGGATTTTTCATGTCTTTTCGTATAGTAATCCAATTATTGATAGAAATTAAAGTAAAAGAATCAAAAATATAATAATTTTCAGAGAATTACAGCCTCTTCCGGATCATCTCGGCATTGGTACAGTACTGCAGCGCCGTTTCCCGGGATATCTTGTTTTCCTTATAAAGCTGCAGCAGGCTGTTATCCATAGAGATCATGTCTTCTTTTGCTGAAGTATAAATAATCCCCTCGATCTGGTGAATCTTATTGTCACGGATCATGTTGCTGATGGCTGGAGTCATGATCATGATTTCAAAAGCAGGGATCATCTCGCCGTTTATTGATGGCACGAGCTGCTGGGATACGACAGCCCGCAGTACCATAGAGAGCTGGACTGCAATTTGGTGCTGCTGGGATGGTTCAAAGACATCAATGATACGGCTGATGGTATTTGCAGCACCCACGGTATGCAGGCTGGAGAGAACAAGATGGCCTGTCTCAGCTGCAGTCATAACGGTCTGGATGGTTTCATGGTCGCGCATTTCCCCCAGAAGGATCACGTCCGGACTCTGGCGAAGCGCTGCACGAAGGGCCGTGAGGTAATTGTCCGTATCGGTAGAAATCTCGCGCTGGCTGACAATGCTCTTTTTGTGGCGGTGCAGGAATTCAAGAGGATCCTCCAGTGTGATGATGTGGTTCTGTCTGGATGAATTGATCCGGTCCACAAGGCAGGCAAGGGTAGTTGATTTACCGCTGCCGGCAGGCCCTGTGACCAGCACAAGCCCTTTTGTCAAAGAGGTAAGGGAGAGCACCACAGAGGGGATTCCCAGTATCTCCGGGTTGGGGAGTTCGAAAGCGATCACGCGGATCACTGCAGCCAAAGAACCGCGCTGTTTGTATGTACTGACGCGGTATCGGGAAAGTCCCGGGACTGCAAAAGAAAAATCATCATCCCCGGTTTCAAGGAAATGGTTCATGCTGCGGTTCCCGTCAAGCTCGTAAATACTGCGGATCAAGAGCTCTGTATCTTTTGGCATCAGCCTCTCTCCTTCCGAGTGCAGTATGCCGTTTACTTTATAGGAGAGAGGAAGCCCGGCTACAATAAAAATATCAGAAGCGTTGGCATTTGTGGCTTTTTGAAGCATTTCAGTTATGTGGATCGTATCACTCATCATTTTTCTCCTTTATCTTTTTATTCAAATCAGCCGTTTTCCTTGGTATAAATCTGAACATAGCTGCGCGGCCGGTGGATTTTCCATAAATTTAAGATGTACTTTCCGTACTGCGGTACAGGTTCTGCGACCGGTCCGCCTTCCATTCTTTTGTGTTCACTGTTTTCCATGAAATAATCTTATAAAGGGTATCATCATCCTGCTCTGGATAGGTGATAGAAAGTTCTGCCTGAAGATGCTGATCCTCTGTGATGGGCACAGAAAAGCAGATGGTATTCTCTTCCCAAATAGCTTCCGGAATATCCTGTGAAATAGCTTCGCATTGGCTAAGGTAAGTCGCTTCTGGATCCTGTGAAGCTTCCGCCTTTTTTAGATAATGGGCAAGCTGATGGTCGATGTCTGCAAGCAAGGCATTTGCGGAAGATGAGGCATGGTAATATTCTGTAGTCCGGTCTGCAGCTTTTTTACTGAGTGTTTCATCTGCTGTGGCTCCTGAGAGGGAGAGCAGGGAAAAAACGATGAGGCACAAAGAAAGGAAGATAAGCAGCATAAGGGAAATACCGGAGGTTCTTTTCATTGCAGCGCCTCCTTTCTTGTGAATGGCCGGTGAAAAGATACAGATAGCTCGTATAAAACAGAGTGGTCTTTTTCGGTCACTGTAATGTCAGAAAGTACTTCCTGTCCATTTTCCGTCATGAGGACCTTGAGTGTATAAGCAGCTTTTTCTGGTGTGCAGGTACGAAAATCCGAATCGTATGTAATAGAAAAACCGTCAGACTCAATAGAAGCTTCCGGAAAATAAGATGCTGCTTTTTCCGGCGTATCATTTCCGGATTCAATCAGTGCAGCCACAGAGGCAGCCGCGGCTTGGGCGTGGGATAATGCTTCTGAACGCCGGGTGATCAGGTGGGCTTTTACAAACAGCTGTAAACAGACGGTACTTATGATCAAGAAAAAAAATAGTACAATAAGAAATTCTATTAAGAATAAACGAGAACCTTTTCCCGAATTTTTCTTCATAAAAGCAAGACTCCTTTGACAGCAGCGTAGGAAACCTGATAAGGACTAACTGCTTTTTATTGGCAGCATAGGAAACCCGATATGGATTAACTGCTCTTTACTGGAACAAAAACGGATAAATATTCGCCTTCGCGGCTCATGGCTGATACAGATAAAAGAGAGCTCTGGTATTTCGATGAATTTCCTCCATTTTCTTCCGGGATATCACAGATCTCAAGATCTGCCAATTCTACCAGATGACTTCCCATGTTTATAAGAGGAATCACGTTGTCGCGGACAAACAGTTCACAGAGAAATTCCCCGTCAAAGTACACGTAAGTAATATACGTATCCCCTTCCACGGTGTCCCGGAATCCCATTGCCGGGATATCCTCCACAGAAGTGAGAAAAATATCACCTGCACTATCATGCTGGCGCACTTTTTCCGTAACGTATGCAATGGCTGTGCGGGAAGTATAGTTCTCATTTAAACGGGAACTCCCATTTTTATACACAGCTGCTCCCATTCCGGCAAGCACCATGGAAAAAAGACAAAAAGATAAGAGCAGCAAAAAAGTGAACATGGAATCAATGGAGTGGTGCTTTTGTCGTTGGCTCATTTCGCTCCCTCCTTTTGGTGAAGAGGAAAAATATTAACATCCGGCATCAGATTTGACCCTGTGATTTCATAATCAACAATATATTTATCGGTATCCCATCGAATGCCATAGTGGTCGCAAATGTAATCAAGGCTTTCCGGATAAGTACCCTCCGTGGCATAGCAGTGCACGGCGCTTCGCAAAATAGCCTGACGTAAACTGTCAATCTGGCTTTTTTCAGAGGTTGCCTGAAGTTTGGAGGTTCCCAAAAGCAGCGCAAAAACGATACAACAAAAGAATATTGCAGAGATTAAAACTTGGCGCAGCAGATGGGAGGATGATTTTTTCAGGGAAAAACGATTCATAAAAGCCTCCGTTTCTGGGTTTATCGTGAATCTGCTTTCTTATGTCATAAGAAAGCATTTCTTGTATAGATATTACACCATCTACTTCTTATCCGATGTTTGCCATTACCTGAAGGAGAGGAAGCATGACGGAAACAAGGATCAGCCCGGTCAGGATGGAGAGCACCGCAGTGAGTGTGGGTTCAAGCATGCCGATGGCAGATTGGATGCGGTCGTCCGCTTCTTCCTGACAGCTGGCAGAAATACGTTCAAATACTTCCTCAGAGGATCCTGTGCGGAATCCTATAGAGACCATGCGGGCATTCAAGCCTGAAAAAATATGGGATTCCCGGAGGGAATCTGCAAAATCATTTCCCTGCTCGATCAGATCCTGTGCCAACTTTGTTTTCTTTTGAAAGGATTTCTGGTCTGCTAGTTTCGCTGCCATCTCAAAACTTTCTCCTATATCGAGCCCACTGTGGAGAGCAAGGCTTAAAGTGTGGGAAAAGCGGGAACAGGAGAGCAGGTCTGCAGAAGTGCGCCCAAAAGGCAGGCAATATACTACAGAAGACAGAAATTCTTGTCCTTTTTTTGTGCGCAGCGCAAACACACAGATAAGCGATACGGCGATGATCAAAACAAGCAGTGCGATGGAAAGAACCTGCAGGACTTTAGAAATCCGGAAAACAGCGGCTGAGACACCGGATATCTCGATACCCAGCTGGCCAAATACTTCTCGGAACACAGGCATGACTTGCGTCATCAAAACAATCAGTACCGCAAGGAGCATTCCAAGAAGGACAAGGGGGTAAACGAAAGCATCCCTGATGCTGTGCTTGAAACTGTCCTGACGCTGGTAGTAACCGGAGAGAGAAGACAGCACATCCTCCAGCATACCGGAGCGCTCGCCTACGGCAGTCATCTCCACAAAATAATCGGGAAAAACCCCGCTATCGCGAAGGGCATCTGAAAGATAGCCGGATTCTTCAAGGGTATTATATATTTTGGAAAGAATATCTTGGCCCTCTCCTTTTGGCATATCATCCCGCATGATCGAGATTCCTTCTAAAACGGAAATCCCGGAATGAAGTATCATAGATAATTGATCTGCAAATACAGACAATTCACTGTCATTTAAAAAATGTCCCATAACTGGTCTCCATTCTGCCACTTTTTCCTGCGGCATGTTTTTCTTTAACGGACATATTGTAGTGTGTAGCTGCTGCCGTCTCCAATATATTCACGGGCGTTTTTTTCACTGCCCAGAGCAGAAGCAAAGGTAGGGTCCATCATTTTCCATTCATTTCCGTTGAACTCAATAGCATTTTCCACCCATCCTACAGACTCAATGTAAACGTCGATCCAGGCGTGGCGTATATCGCCGCTGTAACCGATGTTGAGCTGCGCCGGTATAGACAAGGAACGGAGCATGCATACAGAAAGCGCTGCATAGTCAAAACAGATACCGCGCTTAGACTGTAAAGTTTCATCCACATCCGGCAGATATCCTGTCTCCACGGAAGCAGCCTTTTCATCATCGTAACGGATATTTTCTGTGACATACTGGTAGATGGCTGTCAAAGCGTCTAAGTCCGTTTCCATATCGGCAGAAAGTTCCTCTGCCAGACCGACGGCATCACTGTCTTTCGTAAAGTTCACGTACTGGTTTGGATAAAGAAACGGAAGAAATTCATTTTCTAACGTTACGTCCAGAGAATAGCTTAATAAAGGCGTATACCGGTCATCCCCAATGTTTTCAAAAGCCAATATGAGATACGTCCCGTCACCGGCGGTGAAAGGCAGGGCAGTATTATCATTTTCTATATTTAAAAAATATTTGTATATGACCTTGTCAGGCCCTGTTACCTGAATATTAACGGTCGTGTCAGGGCTTTCAAGACTTCCCATAAAGTAACCCTTGGAAGCGTTTGAAAAATCAAGTGTCAAAGGCCCGGCATTTACCGTTTCTTTGTTGCCGCATTCCGGAACAAGGACGTGTGTAACACCGGGCTGGTATTTTGTGATTTTTTGTGAACTGCCGGAATCTTTTTTTCCACAGCTGCAGCAGATACATATCACAAAAAAATATAGTAAAAAGAACCGCCGGCGGAAACAGAGTCGTTTCATAGCGATGTATTTACTCCTTAGTTTCAAATCATTTTATCAGTCGTTCTGACTCTTTTCTCAGCTTTTCCAGTTCCAGCCTATTCTTGATTTTTTCCGCCATATTTACTTATTTCCATATGGGGGAATGGATCGCCGACTGGCTTGAAATGCTCCCAGATATGTAACACTATTCTATCAATCCAAGTCTTTTATGTCAACTTTGAATCACAAAAACTCTACAGAGATAGCCTGTAATGGTGGTATGTAAAAATGGTTCAAATTTACATTCATGTGACCTTTCCATTATATAATTAGAAAAAATTTACAGGGCTGTATAGAAGTAAAGAAGGGATAAAAGAAATATGAAGAAAAAACAGACCTTTATCATTGAGATCAATGATACCCAGAATGGAAGCTGGCAAGGAAAAATAGAATGGGTGCAGGGCAAAAAAGGGCAGTCATTCCGCAGCGTGATGGAGCTTTTAAGACTGGTGGATTCTGTTGTATGGGAAGGACAGCAGGATGTACATGATGGGATAAATCCATAAGGGTAGGAAAGTGCTATGAAGAAGAAATTAAAAATGAAATTGTTTGGAAAATTTTCACTTGCATCGGATGAACATGTCTTAAGTGAAGAAGAATTAAATTCTGCCAAGATGACATGCCTGTTGGGATACATTTTGATCAACAGGGATTGTGCACTGACACACCAGAGGCTGATTGAAGTGTTCTGGGAAGGGCCATCAAAGAATCCGGAGGGTACCTTGAAAAACCTTGTGTACCGGATCAGGACGGCGTTGAAAGCTTTGGGAGATGAACAGTATATCTGTACGGCCTCCGGTACTTATGGATGGAATCCGGAGATTGAAGTGGAGACAGATTATGAACAATTTGAGCAGATCTATACGCTGCTCTGTGGAACACAGGAAATAAAAGATGCACAGGAAAAGAAACAGCTCTGTCAGGAAGCCTTGGATATTTATCAGGGAAATGTGTGTCCGAGGATTGCAGAGTGTGGATGGATCCTGCCTCGTGTGACACGGTACCAGTCCATGTACATAGATATTGTAAAAGTATTGTGTGAGATCTTTGAAGAGGAAAAAGAATGGAGCCAGCTGGAAAATTTATGCTGGCAGGCACTGGAAGTGGATGCCTTTGAGGAAGAGATCCACTATTGGCTGATGGAGAGCCTGTATGGGCAAAGGAAACTGGCACTCCTGATGAACCATTATGAGAATACGAGAAAGCTTTTTTACGAGAGTATGGGGATCCGTATTCCGGAGAGGCTTCAGAACCTCTTCTACAAGATTATGACGGATACGGAGGAAGGATTTTCCACAGGACTGGAGCAAGTATTATTGGATATGAAAGAACAGGAGAAGCCTCAGGAGGCATTTTTATGTGATTACCAGATTTTCAGGCAGCTCTACCAAATAGAAGCCAGACGGATCAACCGCCTTGGTATTGCAGAATACGTGCTTCTCTTTACCGTGCGGAGAAAGGGAAGAAGTTGGCAGGCAGCGGGTGTTGACGCAGGTATTGCAGAGGGAATGGATGTGTTAGAAAAACTTTTGCGTAACTCCCTTAGGGCAGGTGATGTGATATCGCGCTACAGCCAGTCAAGATTTATCGTCATGTTGCCTACTTGTTCCTACGAAGCAGGGATCAAGGTGGCGAAGCGGATTCAAGAGATGTTTCATAAAAACATAGGGAGCAGGCATTTAGAAGTGCAAGCTGAGATGGCTGAGCTGTCTGCCACAGAGAAGAGAGGTGGTTGTAGCCATGGATGAGGAAAAGACGGTTATGCGGAATTTTCCGATGAATGCAGTGCGCCTGTGTATTGACCATTACGAAGACGACATTCAAGGCAGGCTTTACAACAAAATGTCTCCTAAGGAGCTTTCGTTTCAAAACTGCAGCGAGATGCTTTTAAAAACAGATGCCCTGTTTGACCATCATGGATATCCCCAGACTTTTCAAGAAAAACGGAGCTTTTACAAAGAAAAGGAAAAACAGGGAAAACATGGAGTCCCCAAGGAAGCGGCAAACAATGCAACCATAGAGGAACAGCGGGGCCGGTATTGTACTTTGGATATGATCATACTGAGCAGGCGATGTGCCGGATGGCAAGGAATACTGCTTTATACAGATGGAACGGAGGCAGCAAGATTTCAAAGTGAGATGGAGCTGTTGGAACATATATGGAAAATACTGGCGGATACGGACAGGATATCCGACAGGCCAATCGATCAGGAAAATAAAATGGAGGAAAAACAATGAGTAGGAAAGACAAAAAT